>CAIQBQ010000036.1 GCA_903870105.1 uncultured Alphaproteobacteria bacterium
CCCTTCAAAACGCGAGTGAAATTTTCACGCATTTCTTCACTCGGATTTCCGATTGCGACGGTGCGCGTAATGTCTGTCGTGCCACAAAAATCTTCACCTAAATATTGTCCGCCCGAGTCGATTAGGTAGAGTGAATTATCAGAGATTTTCTTGTTTGTTTCTTTGGTTGAATGGTAGTGAATTACCGCGCCATTGCTGGCGAAGCCGGAGATTGCAGAAAAACTTTCGTAAAAAAAGTGCGGTGATTCTTTTCTGAATTCGAGGAGTTTTTTTGCTGCAGAAATCTCGTCAGTTTCTTGGTCGTCTTGATTTTGTTTTGAGAGCCAGAACAAAAATTTTGTAACTGCTAATCCGTCAATTTCGTGTGACTTAATTGCGCCAAAAATTTCTGCAGAATTTTTTTGTGATTTAGCTAATTCAATCGGATCAATTCTGTGGGTGAGTTCGAAATTATTTTTTTGCAATAAGTCGTAAAGCCAGTAATTCGTAGAGCTCTCGTCGATTTGAATTTTATTAATTTTTTTGCTTAAAACAGCGAGACGTAAATCAAAACAATTTGGCGCGACGCAATTTACTTTTTCTAATTCGAGATTTTTTTGTTCATTTACGAAGAGGTCGACATCACCATTTTTGAAGAGAATTGCGTAAGCAAGAAGGAGCGGCGTGAACTCAACATCGGCAGCGCGAATATTGAGAAGCCAACAAATATTTTCCGGCTTGGTAATTAGAATCGCGTCACCCTCGAAGCCCTGCAGAATATGAGTGCGCTTGATCAGAGAGTCAGCGCCGGTGAGTTTTGTTGGGAGAGAGAAAATATTTTTTTCTTGGTTTGGACCAGGCTCAAATAGAGAAAAAGTTTCGTGATTAAGAAGGGTGGTTTTCAAGCCTGCTTTTGCGCAAGATCTAACGAAATTTACATTTACTAATTTCGGATCAAACGCAACTCGTGATCCTTTGGGAAGGAAGGTCAGAGGCTGCTTCTCGGCTAGGTTAAAAATCTCAAACTCATTTTGATCAAGCTGGTTTTTTGCTTGTAAACTGTAGCGCCCGTCAGTGAAGAAATATGATTTTTTCTGCCCAAAAATTACTGTCGCATTCGAGCCAGTGAAGCCAGTAATTGCTTGAACTCGCTTCTCACTCTCTGGTAAATATTCCGAAAAAAATTCGTCGGAATTTGGCAAGAAAAAGTAGTCGAGGTTTTGGTCTTTTAAAAAATTTTTTAACTTTGTTAGCATTCGTTTACCCATTAATTTAGTTGCGCCACCTGGATTTCCGCTTTTGCGGGAATGACGTTTTAAGTTAGGATCCAGAAAAACAATCAGACTCAAAAATGAAATCTAAAAAAACAGCTTACTCCTGCCAATCTTGTGGCTCTGTTCATTTTAAATGGGCAGGAAAATGTCCAGATTGTGGGGCGTGGAATAGTTTGTTGGAAGAGTTTGAAGAGGGTGGCGCGTCGCATTTTACGCGAATTGTGGAGGGCGCAAAATCAGGAAAAAAATCTAGTGGGAAAAAGATCGAGCTCGTGCAGCTAACTGGCGAAGCACAACATTTTCCGCGAATTAAAACTAATATTGGCGAGCTTGATCGCGTGCTTGGAGGCGGCTTGGTGCAAGGCTCGGTCGTGTTGATTGGTGGCGATCCTGGAATTGGAAAATCAACTTTGCTTTTACAAACAGCAGAAAGTTTGGCGGGAGGAAAAAATCAGGTGATTTATATTTCGGGCGAAGAATCGGTGGATCAAATTCGTTTGCGTGCGAATCGTACGGGAGTGAAACAAGATTCAATTCAACTCGCAGCGACGACGAATGTTTCAGAAATTATTAATTCAATCGACGGTAAAAAAATTCCGACAATTGTGATTATTGATTCAATTCAAACGATGTTTTTGGAAGAGCTTTCATCTGCGCCAGGTACGGTTTCGCAGGTTAGGGCTGCTGCTGGTGAGCTGACGATTTTTGCTAAGAAAAACAACATTACTTTACTCATTGTTTCGCACGTAACCAAAGACGGACAAATCGCTGGACCAAAAGTTTTGGAACACATGGTTGACACGGTTTTGTATTTTGAAGGTGAGAAAGATTTGCACTTCAGAATTTTGCGCTCGATTAAAAATCGCTTTGGCGCGGCTAATGAAATTGGTGTTTTTGAAATGAATGAAATCGGGCTTTCCGAAGTAACAAATCCGAGTGAATTATTTTTAACTTCTTACGACCGCGAAACTTCTGGCTCGATTGTTTTTGCTGGCGTTGAAGGCACGCGACCAATTTTAGTTGAGATTCAAGCCCTGGTTTCGCCAAGTTTTATGCCAACGCCAAGACGCGCTGTTGTTGGTTGGGATGTTAATCGTTTGGCAATGGTGATTGCAGTTTTGAGTGCTCGTTTCGGCCTCAATCTTTTCGACAAGGAAGTTTATTTGAACATTGTTGGCGGACTAAAAATCGAAGAAACTGCAGCAGATTTAGCCTGCGCCTGTGCCCTAATTTCTGCCGCGCGCGACATTGCTTTGCCTTCGCAAACAATCGCAATTGGTGAAATTGGATTAAGCGGAGAAGTGCGAATGGTGAGTAATTTAGAGGGCAGATTAAAAGAGGCGGCCAAGCTTGGCTTTAAGAACTGCTTGATTCCAAAGGCTAACGAAAAAAACAAAAACTTTGCGGCGCTAAAAAAATCTTTGCCGGAATTGCAGTTCCATTTTATTAGTCACGTGCGCGATTTAGCGAAATTTTTTAAGAAGGGTTAGATCGGGGTTATTTTTTAACTTTTTAATGTAGCGGTTTTTGTCGTCGTTAGAGATTCGGCTTCAATATTTGATTTCTTGTTTAGTTGAGAAGGTTTATTTGAGATTGTGCTCGTCTATTTTCGTTATTAATTACTTTTGAAAAATGAAAAAACTTTTTACCGCAATCATCTCTTTAGCTTTTATTTTCAGCGCTTCGCAAGCTAGCGCAGAGAGTAAAGAATTTTTAGTTCAGATTAAAAATCATAAATTTGAGCCGGCAGAAATTGAAGTTTTGGCGAATCAGGAATTTAAATTAATCGTTGAGAATACCGACAAAACTTTGGAAGAATTTGAGAGTGCTGATTTGAAAAAAGAAAAGCTGGTCGGCGCTGGAAAAAAAATAACGATCTTTATCGGGCCGCTAAAATCAGGTGAGTACAAATTTTTCGGCGATTTTCACCAGAAAACTGCGCAAGGAAAAATTGTGGTGAAGGGAAATTAGAGCGGCTGTATTTGATTTTATAATCCGCACCTTGGGTGTTATTTTAATGAGGCCGTAAAATCAAAAAACGCTCTTGTAAGCAAGATGTTGAACATCCGAGATGGACGCTTTTTCTAATATTTTCTAAAGAGGCGAAGACAATTTTGATCGGTCATCTACTGGTCGTGACTGAGTGAGAGCTAGGGAGTGAGGCGTGATTTTTCTAACGTAGGAGCAAGTTTATTAGCTGCTGGATTAACAACAGACGGACTCGGTTTCGCTGCTCCCCCCTCAATCTTCACGGCAGCTGGCGACGCAGCTGGCAAAAGGGGATTCTCAACAACTTTTCTTGAGTTACTCTTTGGACCTCTCTCTATTAACCTCTCCTCAGCCACACTCCTCACTGGCCAAGTGATTGCGTTAATAACCGCAGGAAGGATGTATTCAAATACACTCCATGCGATAGAGAGGGCGATATTTACAGCAGTAATAGACATCTTATTAAGAAATCCCAGCGGCCATGGAATCGTCTTTCCATTTTCATCTTTTGCCGCCTTTCCCCAGGGCAGGATTGAGTCGAATGCATCGAAAACATTATTTATTGCCTTGTTCCAATATTCGCCAGCTTCACTTGTTTTGAATTTAGCGGGATAGGACAATTTCCATTGATCTACTAAGCCCCTCCCTTTCGTCACTGCTTCAGGCTTTGATTTTGAACCAATTTCTTCGCCGATTTCTTTGGCGGTTTTTTGGTAGAGTGAAGATTTTTTGTTTTGATCGGCTCCGGAACTTATCAAGAGATTGGCGATATCAGGCTTTTCGCTTAGTACCGCAAAACACAAAGCATTGGTTGGAAAGTCTTTATCTTGTTTTATTGCATGCGGGAGGAATTTTTGAAGCTTCTCCCCATTGCCTTTGAGAATCGCTTGGTAGCAAAGATCTGCCGCAGTTAAAAACTGCGGAGATTTTGGCTCTAATTCTTTTTTTGCGTGCGGTATATCTGAAGAATTAATTATCTTCGCACAAAATCCTTGCGGATCATCGATAAAGCCAATTTCGTTCTCAGTAACTGCGTCAATAATCTTTAATACGCCTTCTTTATTTTGCTCATTACTAAAAAATTCATGAAGACCTAAAATGTCGTTGGTTTTTTTGTCACCTTTATCTCTGGTTAATTTAAGCAAATAGTTCAGTGCTGCATTTTCTAGTAATTTGCTGGTTGAAGCGCCGCCTATATCTCTGAGGCGCTCATTTAGAGATTTTCTGATTTCTGGCTCGATACTCCCTAACGCATTCAGAACAGCTTTCAAGTCGCTGCTTCCATCAAGATCTAAAATAACGCCGACGTGTTCTGCTATCTTTTTTTGATCTTCATCAAAACTTGAGGAGCCACTACTCATTTCAGTCAGCCGAGCTGAATTCTGAGCCTTAGGTGCAGCTGCTTTTTCACCTCTTATATAATCATTTTTGTGTAGCGATGTCATTGAAAGCGCGAAGGCGAAAGCTGCGTTAGCCCAACATCTATCCCCACCATTCGCAGTGCCATTGTTGCCCTGGGTTCGCGGCAAGATACATCTTCCATAATCGTCTAATGGCGAATATTTAACTACGTAGGCCTGATTTTTTGCAGCTTCTAACCTCTCTCCAGAAACTTCGGTTTTTAAGCTGTCGTTGTAGCAATACCATTTGTCGTCATTTTCTTGAACATAAGTGGTGTAATGCCCGCCACCAAGACCTCCTTCGTGTACAATGAAAGAAGTAGCG
>CAIQBQ010000037.1 GCA_903870105.1 uncultured Alphaproteobacteria bacterium
ATTATTGAAAGTAGCAAAATTCTCTATCTAGAAAAGATTAAGATCAAAGATTTGGACGACCTAATTTTTAACGTCTATCTGACAAAAACTATTCAAGCCCAAGAAAGTTTAGAGCTTTGCAAACCATCTTCTAAAAAAATTCCTTCACTCATCATCAAGCTTTCCAAGAAAAAATTTAAGGTCTCTAAAATCAACAATATCAAGGATTGTTGGCTCTGTGATCTGATTTTTTATGATGATAAATTTAAGCGGTCAGGAAATAAACTCTAAGGAAAAACCCTGCACTCATCTTAGATCCACATCTATTTAGCAGAACTTACGCGTCTCAGATGAATGCTTTAAAAAATATCGCAGTAAGGGATCAGAAAATTACCGTTGAGCGCATTAGTGTTAATGACGGTGAAAAGCTTTTTATTGGAACAACTAATCTCAGATCAATAATGGCGCAGAGGAACTGATAAACTGAGGGGTGAAGAAATGAAAATAAGGCTTAAACCTTGTGTGTCTTGGTTGCGGGGGAAGGATTTGAACCTCCGACCTTCAGGTTATGAGCCTGACAAGCTACCGTGCTGCTCTACCCCGCGCCAAGAAAAGTGAAACTTAAGATCTACATCAAGAGGTGGCGCAACCTAGAGATAGGTTATCTAAATGACAAGTGGTTAACTTGAGAAAGATTGCGCGATACCTTGGATTGGATCTCCGCCTTCGCGGGGATGGCGCTGTAAGTAATTTAGTCACTAACCTCGCCCTCCCCCGCAGGAAAAATCCAGAGTGAAATTACTCTATGATTTCAGAAGCAGCGAAGAAGAAAGCGATTTCATTCTTAGCATTTTCTAAACTGTCAGAACCGTGAACTGAGTTAGCTTCGATTGAAAGAGCGAACTCTTTGCGGATCGTTCCAGCATCAGCATTTGCAGGGTTTGTTGCGCCCATGATTTCGCGGTTTTTGGCAACAGCGTTTTCACCCTTTAGAACTTGAACTACAACTGGGCCAGAAGTTATCGACTTCAATAGATCAGCGTAGAATGGGCGTTCACGGTGTACGGCGTAAAATTCACCAGCATTTTTTTCAGAAAGCTGAACTCTTTTTTGAGCAACAATTTTTAATCCAGCATCTTCAAATTTTGTGTTAATTTTTCCGGTAAGGTTTCTTTGGGTCGCGTCTGGTTTAAGGATCGATAATGTCAATTCGGTAGCCATTTTCTGTAAAAAATTAAAGTTAAAAAAGGGCGCGCAAACTAGGAATTAGCTCTTATTTTCGCAATCATCCAATTCTTAATTTTTAATAATGAATTCAGTAACTCTCAGTAATTCAGCGCTAGAGCGCATCAGCGAGATTAAATCGAAAGAAAATAATCACGAAAAATTTTTACGTGTTTCGATTTCTGGCGGCGGATGTAGCGGCTTTCAATACATCTTCGAGCTAGACGATAAAAGGCGCGAAGATGATTTAGAAATTGAAAAAAATATTGCCGTAACCGATGAAACCTCCCTGCCCTTTTTAAATGGCGCAGAAATTGACTTCGTTAAGGAGCTCGGTGCATCTTATTTCAAAGTTAATAATCCCAACGCCAAAGCCAGTTGCGGTTGTGGCTCTTCATTCTCAGTTTAAAATGTCTTTCCAAAAAATTATTCTCGATCTGCAAAATTTCTGGGCGGAGCAAGGTTGTGCAATCTTACAGCCCGTTGATATTGAAGTTGGTGCTGGCACGCTCCACCCAGCAACGGTTTTACGTGCACTTGGCAAAAAACCGTGGAAGGTTGCTTATGCGCAGCCAAGTCGCAGACCTACAGACGCAAGATATGCACAAAATCCGAATCGACTTAGTCACTATTACCAATTTCAAGTTTTGCTAAAACCAGCACCAAAAAATATTAAAGATCTTTACCTGCAGAGCCTTAATTTAATTGGTCTTAACACTAAAAATAATGACATTCGTTTTGTTGAAGATGATTGGGAAAATCCTTCTGTCGGCGCATCAGGACTAGGTTGGGAAGTTTGGTTTAACGGAATGGAAATCTCACAATTCACTTACATGCAACAAGTTGGCGGCATTGAATGCGAAATAATTCCCGGCGAAATCACTTATGGCTTAGAGCGAATCGCCATGCATGTTCAGGGTGTTGACAGCATTTTTGACATTAACTGGAACGGCCGCGAAGGCGCAGAAAAAATCACTTACGGTGACGTTTTTAAACAAGGTGAAATCGAGAATTCTGCTTTCATTTTAGAGCACTCAAATATCGAAGTCTTATTTAGAAATTTTAGCGAAAGCAAAGAGCAATCGCAAATTCTAGCAGAAAAAAATCTGCCCATCCCCGCCTACGAGCAAGCGCTCAAAGCTAGTCACATTTTAAATTTACTAGACGCGCGCGGAGCAATTTCTGTCACCGAACGCACCTCCTATATCGGTCAAATTCGAGGCTTAGTGAAGGCGGTTTGTGAGTTAGTAATAAAAGAAAAGTAGTTACTTAGATGCGATCATTCAAATCCTTAAGAAACCTTAGCAACAGCAAAGAAAGATCCGATAAATTCCGTAATTTTTGCAATCAGATTCAGCTTAAATTTCTCCAGAAAATTATTCATATAAATGATGGATTTTTTAGGTAGATTTTTTGGTGATTTAGTTTGCGAAAGGCTCGCAAAATACTTATGAGATATAGATTTATCAAAGCATATGTGATTCGCATATATTCTGCGACTTTGAATTTATGAAGAAAAAATTCAGTTGAGAATAATTTTTTTTATAAAGACTTAAGTTTATCCTTCTCCCTCAATCCAAAAAAGGATTGTGTGCTTTTAGTCTGAACCAAAATTAGATATGCCTAATTTCTTAGAATACATCAAAAATGTTACCGATTTAGAAAAGCTTAAAGAAATTCCTCCGGAATTCTTAATTAACGAGGCTAGACATCTCTTAAGTCATCAGGGTGTTTTTGACTATAATGTGTTAGAGGCGTCTGAAGAAACTAGAGAAGCATTTTCCTTTTTATTCAGATGTTATATTGGCGAACTTTATAAGGGAGGCCGCAATGTATTGAATAAAGATATAGTTCCTGAAACTGCTTCATGGCTTAACCAATTGTCTAACATAACTCAAGACTCAAGCCCTACCGATTCAGAATTATTAAACATTACCGCATTTGCCGGTAATTATCGAAGAGACTTTGAGCATTATATGGGCGCTAATATCTTAAGATTTTATCCCGGAGCAACTGCAGAACAAATAGCTAAATCGCTCTATTTTATTCCATTGGTTAAAGAGTTTAGTTCGGAAAACTCTACTGACCCCTATAGCTTACCATCCTATTTAACTCTATCGGGAGGAAATACCTCTTTTACGCAGCTTGATGGTAGGATCGCAAATAAATTGGAGGATTTTTTGAGCTTAACTAATTTGGTGATGCCAAATTTTGAAGAGTTCGCCAAAATAAGAAGTGCTGTTGGAGGGTCAGCGTTAACAAATGAATTTTTTTTAACTCCTCAATTTTTTTCTGTTTTAGAGATGTTAAAAAGAGACGTAATCGGTCTTTGGCAGTGTGGAACAGAGGTTGGAATAAAATATACCAATAATAGTATTTTTGATTCAGATCATAATGATCAAATCACAATTCTTCGATTATTAGATGGTAATGTAACAATTGGTAAACAATTTCTTCACAACCCTCAAATAATACACAAGATAGCAAAAGATTTATATGAGGAGAAAAAAGGTAAACCCTATCCAACAAGAGAATCTAACAATTGGTGCTCTGGATCTGTTCTTATTCCTTCGTTAGAACCTACACAATCACCAACATATTTAAAACCTAGTTCGGGATCAACTTCACAACCTAGTTTGAAACCGACTTCGGAACCAACTTTAGAACCTACGCTATCACCAAAAATTTCGGTACCGACTCCGGTACCAACTCCGGTACCAACTGCAGGACCAACTGCAGGACCTAGTTTGCAACCGACTTCGGGACCAACTACAAGACCTAGTTTTAAACCGACTTCGGAACCAACTTTAGAACCTACGCTATCACCAAAAATTTCGGTACCAACTCCGGTACCAACTGCAGGACCAACTGCAGGACCTAGTTTGCAACCGACTTCGGGACCAACTACAAGACCTAGTTTTAAACCGACTTCGG
>CAIQBQ010000038.1 GCA_903870105.1 uncultured Alphaproteobacteria bacterium
GAACCAAGAAATTCAATCATTTCAAGTTTTAACCAAAGAAATCCCAATGACGCAATACAACAAGAAAATTGGGCCGGTCCTGAGATGTATAAGGCTCTCAAAGATCTTAAATCTTGGCATATCAGATATTTAACTGATTCATGTCGCCCAGAAAATGAAGTGAGAAATTTGGCAAATCGGAGATTTTTTGATTTGTTGAACCATCAAGACGCTAGGCAAGAAGCGTTCGCAAGAAACGATCTTGTTACGGGCTTGGTTAGTAAGTCAGCATCTTTAGCCATTCATTCTGGTTTTGGAGATCAAGAGGCCTTGAGCCCGGTGAGAGAACTAAACCGAGAAGATTTCTACAAATTAACAACAAAAATTATTGATAGCGGTAAGGATGAAAGCGGCATCCCAAAATTACAGGACTCGCTTGTTGCTGCCGCGTTACGGAAAGACAGAACGGATCAAGCTTCTGCTTCTCCAGCTACAACCATAAGTATCAGCTCAATAAAATCAGTGATTCAGGAAAATGAGGGAGCATCCCGCTCTTAGTTAAACCAAGATCAATGGCCACTTCATCTGTTTGGCGCGAAAGTATTCGGATATTTTGCGCAGCAGGGTTTTTGAGATTGGGTTATAATTTTTTCGGATATTGATCCCATGATTAGCTGCATCGCTTGATGCCACAATAATCGCCACGAAGCTGATTGGTGAGGAATTTGTGAGCTGTTCAGAGCGTCATTAACTACTCTTTCGCCTTCGCAACTCCAACTAATGCCGGACGAATCAAGCGATCGGCAATCGAATATCCAGACTGAATAACTTGCACAACCACTCCCTCTTCGGCCTCAGATTCCAGATGCACAATTGCTTCGTGAAAGTTGTGATCAAACTTCTGATTAAGCGGATAAATTCTTTTGACCTGATTTTTTTCCAAAATTTTTAGCAACTCTTTTTCAGTCATCACGATTGCGTCAGCGTAATTTTTAATTGCGGGATTTTTTTCGATTTCTTCTTTCGGCGCATTTTCGCTCGCCATAAAAAAATTCTCAGCAACCACAACTAAATCAGTCGCAAAACTAGAAATGGCAAAGCGCGCGGTTTTTTCAACTTCTTCTCTCGATCTTCTTCTAACATTATCCAGCTCAGCCAAAGCACGAAGCAGCTTATCATTTAGATCGGTATTTTTTTGCTCGAGTTCGGCAATTTTTTCTTCCAGCGGGTTTACCTCTGGCGTTACTTCTATATTGTTTTCTTCCATATTTTCTCCTGATGAATTTTAGGGTCGCGCAAGTTATGAAGAGACAAAAGACTTTCAAGATTGCTTTGAAGATTTTTGTTTCTTAGGTTGAAGCAATTCCTTCCCAACTTACTCCCAAGCATGTCCAACAACATCCCTGACCACGCTAACTACCTCGTTCCAATGGTGGTTGAACAAACCGCCAAAGGCGAAAGATCTTACGATATCTACTCGCGCCTCCTCAAAGAAAGAATCATTTTTCTTTCCGGCCAAGTAAATGATCAAGTCTCGTCACTCGTGGTTGCACAGCTTTTATTCTTAGAATCAGAAGATCCAAAAAAAGATATTTATTTCTACATCAACTCACCCGGAGGCATTGTCACTTCTGGTCTCGCGATGTATGACACAATGCAATATATCCGCCCAGATGTTGCCACTCTTTGCATCGGACAAGCCGCCTCAATGGGCTCATTGCTTCTTACCGCCGGCGCTCCCGGAAAAAGATTTTCTCTTCCCAACTCGCGCATCATGATTCACCAGCCTTCCGGCGGATATCAAGGCCAAGCAACCGACATCGAAATTCACGCGCAAGAAACTCTTGCCCTGAAAAAAAGACTTAACGAAATCTACACAAAACATACCGGACAAAAGTTCGCCGCCATCGAGAAATCAATGGAGCGCGACAATTTTATGTCACCAGAAAAAGCGAAAGAATTCGGCTTGATCGATGAAGTGATCGAGCGCCGTACAGAAAAATCAGAACAATAAAATGACCAAAGACAACGACAAAGACCTTTCTTGTTCCTTTTGTGGCAAGACTCAGCACGAAGTAAAAAAATTAGTCGCCGGCCCCGCTGCAATGATTTGCAACGAGTGCATCAACCTTGGCATGGATATTTTGCGCGAAGAGCAAAAAAAATCTCCGCTCCAAAAAACTGACGGCGCCAAGCCAACGCCGCAAGACATTCTCAAGATTCTCGACGAACATGTTGTTGGCCAAAATTACGCCAAAAAAGTTTTGGCGGTTGCTGTTTACAACCACTACAAACGTATTGATGCAAATAGCTCGGCCAACGCTGATACGGTCGAAATTAATAAATCAAACATTCTGCTGATCGGGCCAACTGGCTGCGGAAAAACTTTGCTCGCGCAAACTTTAGCCAAGATTTTAGATGTGCCCTTCACCATTGCTGACGCCACTTCGCTCACCGAAGCTGGATATGTTGGCGACGATGTTGAAAACATTATTTCACGCCTGTTGCAAGCGGCTAATTTCGATATTGAAAAAGCTCAACGCGGCATAGTTTACATCGATGAGATCGACAAAATTGCTCGCAAATCTGAAGATAATACTCGCCGCGATATTTCCGGCGAAGGCGTGCAACAAGGTCTGTTGAAAATCATTGAAGGCACAACTGCTTCAGTGCCCACCCAGCCTGGGAAAAAATCTTCTCAGCAAGAATATGTGCAGATCGACACTCGCAATATTCTATTTGTTTGCGGCGGCGCATTTTCTGGCCTAGAAAAAATTATTCTTTCTCGCGGATCAAGTGCATCAATGGGATTTGGCGCTGATGTCAGAGACAAAGAAGACACTGCTCGTAAGGATATTTTCAGCAAAGTTGAGCCAGATGACCTGATTAAGTTTGGCCTTATCCCAGAAATTGTCGGCAGGCTTCCGGTTCTCGCGCCACTTGAAGGCTTAACCAAAAAAGATCTCGCCCGAATTTTAGTCGATCCAAAAAACGCGATCACCAAACAATATCAGCGACTTTTCTCTCTCGATAAAATTGATCTAATTTTTGACGAAGAGGCAATTAAAGAAATCGCCAAGCTCGCCATCGAGCGAAAAACTGGCGCTCGCGGCCTGCGCGCGATTACTGAAAATATTTTACTCGATGTAATGTTCGACATTCCTTCACAAAAAAATGTGAAGTCTGTTCGCGTTACTAAGAAGGGAATTAGCGACAGTAAGGCGATTGAGATTTCTTTTTTGAACGACAAGGAAATTGGAGAAAGAGACGATAAAAAATCGATCACAGTAGTTCAGAAAAAAGAGAAGGCGGTTGCGTAAGATTTACTGCCAACAAGGCTCTTTCTAGATTTCTTACACAGACTGTTTTAAGAAAATTTTCGCTTAGCTATTCGACGACCGCTAATCCCTAACTTAAGCGGCGATGACGCGATAAGATCAAAAATTTATACAAATTTTATCTTTATCTCCAGAGCGTGCAGCCCGCCTTTTTCAAACTCGTCTTTCAGCGCAGAATTAATATTTCGATGCGCCTGAATCCTTCCAAGTTTTTTTAAACACTCCGCCTCAATTACCACTTCAAAATGAGTCTCGCCACTTTCATCTTCAAGATGACCGCGATGAAGATGGCTTTTATTTTTTACCTCTAAAAATTTTGGCTGAAAGTTTTTAATTAGCTTCTTTTCGATTGTTGATTTCATGTTAATAACTTTGGGTTTATCCACAGATTTTTTTCTGACAAAAAACTTATTATTTTTCTTAACAAGTTTTCATCATGTTTAAAAGATTTTTAAAAGTTTTAAACATGTTAGCAACTTAGTCTCAAACCTTGATATTAAAGGATTATCTCTGTTAATAAAATTGTTAAAAACTTCATCAACAAATCCACAGCTCTAATAAAAATAATAAGAATAAATGAATAAATTAATTAATACCCTGAATGGAAACAAAGCTCTGACACCTCCGATTTGGATCATGCGTCAGGCAGGAAGATATTTACCAGAATATCGCGAGATCAGATCAGATGTAAAAAACTTCTTAGAGCTCTGCTACACCCCAAAACTAGCTAGTGAAGTTACCCTACAGCCAATCACTCGTTTTAACTTCGATGCAGCGATTATTTTCTCCGACATTCTTGTTATTCCTGATGCCCTCGGAGTGAAAGTTGAATTTGTAAAAAACGAAGGACCAAAACTTGGCTCATTCGAATTAAAAAAATTACATACTGAAAATATCGCTAAACATCTCTCGCCAGTTTTTGAGGCTTTAGAAATCACGAAATCAAAGCTTGGTAAAGATAAGGCTCTGATCGGATTTTCTGGATCTCCTTGGACTTTAGCTTGCTACATGATTGAAGGGGGTGGTTCAAAAAATTTTGAAGCAACGCGTCGTGCCGCAATCGAAAATGAAAATTTTTTTGCAGAGTTAATCGAGATTTTAACTCAAAGCGTAATTCAATATCTGTGTCTTCAGATTAAAGCTGGTGCAGACGTCGTAAAATTATTTGACTCTTGGGCTGGAGTTTTACCGCCAGAACAGTTGCAAAAATGGGTGATTGAACCAACAAAAAAAATCGTCACTGAAATCAGAAGATTACATCCGAAAACTCCAGTAATTTGCTTTCCGCGCGGAGTAGGAATTTATTACGAAACATTCGCACGAGAAGTTGTACCGCAAGGATTAGCGATGGATCAGAATGTTAGTAAAATCTGGGCGAAAAAAAATCTTCAGGAAAATATCGGGCAGGTTGTACAAGGAAATCTTGATAATTTTTTACTCGCTTTTGGCTCGAAGAAAGAAATCGAAAAAGAAGTTTTGGATATTTTAAAAACCTTCCAAGATCACCCATTCATCTTCAATCTTGGTCACGGAATTTTGCCAGAAACACCGATTGAGAATGTGCAGCTTGTTGTGGATTTGGTGCGAGGAAAATAATTATTTTTTATCCTTTGCTTTCTCTAATTCATTTTTGAGAAAGCGGATAATAAAGCTGAAAAATTTTTGGTAATTTTAAATACTTAAACCTTGCCAATCTTAGCTAAAATGCAATTTTGAGCACTGTGCTCAAAATCTTAAATCAGAGTTTTTCCTCAGTAGATTTAATTGCTGCAACAGTGCCAATGTGAAAATATTTTCCGGCTAATTCGATACCTTTTATTCGGTGAACTAAACCACCTTCGCCAACCGCAGATCGGTAAAAATGTGACATTGAAAAACATTTTCCTGGCACTTGTTTTAGAATTTTTGGATTAATGATTTGCAGACCAACAAAAGCGTAATTCATTCCTAAATCCGGCAGACGGTAAAGGTCACTGTTAATCATTTCAAAATCACCGCCACCGTGAATATTTCCTTCGTAGCCGATGTAATCTTCAACCTTCTTCAGCCCAAGCAAAATATCGCATTCATCAGGGTTCCAGGCATTACAAAGCATTTCAAGATCAGAAGACTTTTCCTGCCAAAGAACGTCTCCATTAACAGTAAGAATTGGCTTAGTTAGATCAATTTTATCCTGCGCAAAAACAAGTCCGCCGCCGGTTTCTATTTTTTCTAATTCGTGTGAAAAAACGATTTTAGAATTCTTCAATTTTTTAATGTGCTTCTCGATTTGCGGAGCAAGATAAAATCCGTTAATAATAATTTTTTTAATCGACGAAATCTGGTCTAATTTCTCAATCGCGTAATCAATAATCGCCTTGTTTTTTATCTTAACGAGAGGCTTAGGAATAGTGTCGGTAAGAGGCCGCATGCGCTCTCCGCGCCCAGCGGCAAAAATGAAAGCTTGAGTGATTTCAATCATGAAATTCTAAAAAGGATTATTTGGCCTTGTTCTTCCCGACCAGGAAGTTTTTTGTTTCAATCCAATCTGATCGAGAAATTTTTTCTCTAGCGGCAAGAGATCGAGGTTAGAGGTCTCGCGCGCAATTAGCGGATCGATTTTTTTACGAATTTGCGGATTAAAAATCTTCTCAACGAAGTTCGTAATATTCATAAAAAAATCCATAACATCAGCAGTAGAAAAGCTCCCGTTACTAACAACATTCCGCGAAACACTAAGCAATTCAAAATAACGCGCGAAAATTTCCCCAAGAAAATGATGCGGCGGATAGGCAGCGAGAGCATCAATCATAAGCCTTTTAACCTCGCCGCGTAGCGTCATAATTTCCGGCTCGCGCCCCTTCATATCGAAGGCAACGCACTTGCGAAACTCTTCACCCAAATCGATTTTACTCTCGTGAGCAATCGCATGTGCCATCTCGTGCGCAAGCACATTGTGACTTAAATTACGCAGCGTGATTTTGTTGGTAAGAAAGCAGCCAACATTGGTATCCCAACCCTTCATTTCCTTAATCTCGAAATGAAGCTGTTTGTTGTGAAGCTGCGTAAGGATTAGATCTAAGCCGTCTTTAAAAAGTTCAATGCGGTAAAGATCACAAAAAAGTTTTGTAAATTTTTCACCGCTATCAATGCCATCAAAGTGAAGCTGGGGAGTAATTATTTTTTTGAGTAAGTCGCTCATTTTTTAAGCGGACGGCAATAAAGCTCAAGCTTGTGTCCGACTAGTTCATAGCCCTTTTCATGCGCGAGCCTTTCTTTCATATTTTCGAGCTCTTCGCTGAAGAATTCGTGAACTTCATCGGTGGTGATGTCGATCAAATGATCGTGATGTTCTTCGCTCTCGAGTCTTTCGTAGCGCGCTCTTCCACCGCCGAAATCATGTTTGGCGATTAGGCCAAATTCTTCGAACATTTTTACGGCGCGATAAACTGTAGCAATTCCGATGTTTGGATTAATTTTAGAAGCGCGGCGATAAACCTCTTCAACATCGGGATGATCATTACTTTGCTCAATCACCCGAGCGAGGATGCGACGATTTTCGGTAAGTTTTATTTTACGCTCAGCGCAAAGTTTCTCAATTGATGAAAGCATAAATTTTTGATTTTTGATTTTGATCCCCGATCTTGTCTCGATAGAAACTATTTTGGCTAGAAAAAAATCAACTCACTCAAAATGAAAAAAAGTCGCAAAATAATCGAGACCGCAGCTCCTTCTCTCACCTTCGACGACGTGCTTTTGAAGCCGGCATTTTCAGAAGTTTTGCCAACTGAAGCCAATACCAAAACCAAGATCACTAAAAATATTTCGCTCGAAATTCCGATTATTTCTGCGGCGATGGATACCGTTACTGAAAGTCGCTTGGCAATCGCAATGGCGCAGGCGGGCGGGCTTGGCTGTATTCACAAAAACTTCTCGCCAAAAGAGCAAGCAGACGAAGTTCGCAAGGTAAAAAAGTTTGAATCTGGAGTCGTTACCAATCCAGTAACCATAGCGCCTGATGCAAGCTTGGGCGAAGCTCTTTTATTAATGAAAACCTACGGCATTTCAGGAATTCCCGTGGTCAAAGAAGGTACAAAAAAACTACTCGGAATTCTTACTAACCGCGACGTGCGCTTTGCTACTGACAAAAAACAGCCGGTGCATGAATTGATGACAAGCGAAAATCTTATCACGGCAAAAGCTGGCGTAAGTAAGTCTGAAGCCAAATCTCTTTTGCACAGAAATAAAATTGAGCGCATCATTTTAACTGACTCAAGCGGAAATTGTATTGGCTTGATGACCGGAAAAGATTTAGAAAAAACTAAGCAATTTCCCTTCGCTTCGAAAGACGAAGAGGGTCGTCTTCTAGTTGCGGCGGCAACGGGAGTAGGTCGCGAGGGCATTAAGCGCGCAGAGGCTTTAATCGAGGCCGGAGTTGATATCGTTATAATTGATACCGCACATGGTCATTCTGCTGGTGTAATTGAAACTGTGCGCGAGCTAAAAAAAGCTTACCCAAAACAAAATTTCATCGCTGGAAATATCGCAACATCAGAAGCGGCCAAGGCCTTGATTGACGCTGGTGCAGATGCGGTAAAAGTTGGAATTGGTCCAGGCTCAATTTGTACAACTCGTGTTGTTGCTGGTGTTGGCGTGCCACAATTATCAGCGCTTCTCGACGTAGTTGAATATTGCGACAGCGTAAAAATTCCGGTAATTTCCGACGGTGGAATTAGATTTTCTGGCGACCTAGCCAAGGCAATTGCCGCAGGCGCATCTTGCGTTATGCTTGGCGGATTACTCGCTGGCGCTGAAGAAACTCCAGGCGAAATCGTTTTGTTTAAAGGTCGTTCTTACAAAGTTTATCGCGGCATGGGCTCTCTTGGCGCAATGGCTCGCGGTTCAGCTGATCGCTATTTTCAGCAAGATGTTTCGGATAAAATGAAGCTAGTTCCCGAAGGCGTTGAGGGTCGCGTGGCTTATAAAGGTGCGGCTGCAGATGTTATGCATCAGTTAGTTGGCGGCTTGAAAGCGGCAATGGGCTACACCGGAAATGGCACGATCGAAGAGATGCGCAAGAATTGTAACTTCGTTCGCATCACTAACTCTGGTTTGCGCGAATCGCATCCACACTCAATCACCATTACTTCAGAAGCGCCGAATTACACGAGCGAGAGTTAGGTTTATTTTTTTACTCAAATTCTAATGACGGATCTGGGCTAAAACTTATCTATTCCACTCAATCGAATCGTAAGTGTCGCAAGAAGTGCATTTTGCATTCCATTTTGAGCTGAGATGTCCGCAGGAGTCGCAACAATAGTGGTCGTCGCATTCAAACATTTTGAGCTTAGCCAAATTCTTTTTGGATTCTTCAATATTGCCCAAGGCTTTTTCAGCGGCGGCAAGAAGTTTATAAGCGCGGTAGGTTTTTTGTTGAAGGAGCGAGAGAAGCAAAAATTCTTTTGCGGTCGCGTAGTCGCCAGCTCGGAAGGCGACGATGCCAATGGCTAATTTTCCGAGCACTGATTGCGAGTTAGTTTCGGCAAGATTTTTCATCATTTTTATGCGCGCTTTTGTATAAGATTTTCGATTAACGAGATCAAAAATTTCAGCGAGAATTAGGTGGGGATTGTCTTTCCAAAGCGCTTTAATTTCCCAAGTGACTTTAAATCCTAGGCCGAGCTTTAGCCATGATTTAAGACGAATTTCAAGCGCTGGAAGAAAATTATTTTCTGCTTTTAGAGCGATATTTGCATGCTTGATCGCAAGCAAAAACTTTTTTTGCTGATAAGCCTCAATAGCGAGAGCGGCGTTGATTAAAGCAACATCGCGTTTTTGTAGTTCATCGCGGAATTTTTCACTGCCATACTCGGCGATCAGGCTTTTTGCATCTTGCCACAATCCGCGTTTTTTGTAGAGAATAAAAAGCTGTCTGGCGATTTCGAAGCTGTCGCGTTTGGCGGCAATAATCTGCTTTGCGTAGGCGATAGCTTTAGCTTCGTCTTGACCCTCCAAAGCCAATTCGAACTTCGATTTCAGCACTAAAATTTTAGCGTGAGGATTGTGTTCGAACTTTTCGAACATCTCAGCGGCTTCAGAAAATTTACGTTTTTCAAAAAGAATTTTGCCGACCAAAAAATTGTTTAAGCCTGAATGTTTTATGAGTTTGCTCGATTTTTTTTGTAGAGCCTCTGCAGATTTTTCGTCGTTAATTTCAAGAGCTAGAAGAGTTTCTGCCATCAAATCAAAGCCTTGATGATGTCTACGCACAACCTTCTCCAGGCTTTTTACATAACTTTTTCTAAATATAAATTTCAGCAAGCTAGGAAATTTGATCGCCATGATTCGTGCGAATAAATAGGTGATTGCAAAAACCATTAACGAGAAAAGCGCCGAGATTAAAATTGCTGTCAGAACATCAGTTTGTAATTCATAGCCGAGCCAGGTTATTAAGACATTGCCGTTGTGATCGAGCAGCCAAGAAAAAGAGGCGGCGAGAAAGAAAGAGGCAAGAAGGATCCAAAGGATTGTGAGCATTAGTTTAGACTTTTGAGATAGTTCAAAATTTCTTGATCGATTTGTTTTACTTCGAGCGAGGCGTGAAGTTCATCGAGGAAATTTTTTAGGATTGGATTATAGTCGGCGGGCAATGACAGAGCAGCGCTAAACGCATCTGAATAATTTTCTTGTTTCAGAAGTTTTTCGATTCGCACAACTATGGCATCAATTTCTTGTGGATTTTTTTCGTCGATTCTGCGCAACACAATCAGCCGCGAAATATTGCGTTGGATTTTTGCAATTAGGCTTTCATTAGTGACGCTATTTTTTTTGTTAATAATCAATTCAGGAATGATTTCGGCGAAGTTTTTTTCCAATTTTTTTTGTGACGCAAAACTTAAAAGAAGCGGCTTTAGTTTGGCGATTTTAGCAGTTAAAACTTCGTCCGAGGCACTTAGAATCTCAAAGCTTTTCATCTCTTCACTACAAACTTTTTCAGAGAGAATTTTTTCGCGCAGATCGACGTAAACCAAAATCATTTTGCCAAGCTTTTCTTGGTTGCGATATTTTAAGACTTCGCTTTTTAGAGCTTGTAATTGCGCGCTTAGATCTTCGATTTTTAGCTGATTCTTCAAGAGCATTTGGTAAATGAATTCTGCGCCTTTTTCGCGAAGATCATTGATGCCCAGATCAGACAAATCTTCTTGCTCGCTTTGGTCGGAATATCCTTCAACAAGACCAATGATTTCTTGATCTAATCCCTGCTCTGGCTTTGTCTGCTCCGAGCCTTTTTGCCATAATTTTACTGCGACTAAGCCGCCGCCAATCAGCGCGATCAGTAAAATAATTTTGGTTAAAATTGAGCTCTTTTTCTCAGGTATTTTTTGAGAAGTTGTTTGTTCAGTCATAGAATTTTTTAAGGAGAGGATTGTCAGCGAAAGTGCAGATTTTTTTGAATCGAAATTTCTTAGCAAGATCAAGAATTTGCTCGCTCAGGCAGACGATTTGCGCGCTCGCAAAATATTCAAGGAGATTGTATCTCGTGATGAGTTTGTAAAAAATTTTCAAACTATTTTTAGAAAAAATTAGCACTTCATCATAGGGAATTTTTTTGAAATCGGTGGAGAAATTTTCTACTTCGTGAGTTCTATAGGCGAGAATATCTTTAACATTTTTTAATTTTGCGGCGAAGTCGAGGCTGATTATCGAGCCACGAAAATAAAGGATTTGTCCAGGTTCTTGCGCTACTAAATCAAACAAGGACTCAGCAGAATTTCGGGGCGATAAAATAATATTTTTGAATCCGATGCGCTTTAGCTCTTGCGCGGTTTTTTTGCCAGTGGTGAAGATTTTTATTTCTCTGTCGATGCCAGAATTATCTAGAGCGAAGCAGGCATTGATGCTGGTGACGATGATTGCAGAAATCGGCGCAGAAATTTTTTCTACTGCGAGTTTTTCGACTGTAAAAAGCTGCTCACAAAATATCTGAAATTCTTGGTTTTCTAAAAGCCTAATAATTTCTGTGGATGCAATGAAAGAGCGGGTTATCAGGATATTCTTCATATTTCTACTGTGAGGGGATTGCCGAATTAAAATTCAAACTTACCGTGCCGCGCCTCTTCTTTGTAAGCGGTAATTCAAATTCACTTTCCAATGAATATTCATGAGTATCAAGCCAAAGGCTTGTTAAAAAAATTCGGTGTTGCAGTGCCTGAAGGGCATCAAGCGTTTTCAGTGCCAGAGGCAATTGACGCTGCAAAAGCTCTAGAAGCTGCGGGTCACAAAATTTTTGTAGTTAAGGCGCAAATTCACGCTGGTGGACGAGGCAAAGGCGGCGGCGTTAAAGTTGTAAAATCAGTTGAGGAAGTAAAAGAGAAGGCGGCGCAAATGCTGGGTATGACTCTGGTTACTCATCAAACTGGCCCAGAAGGAAAGGTTGTTAAAAGAATTTATGTTGAAGCTGGTTCAAGCATCAAAAAAGAATATTACCTCTCAGTTGTGGTTGATCGCAAAACCAAGGGAATTGTTTTCATGGCTTCAACAGAAGGCGGCGTTGAGATTGAAGAAGTTGCGGCGCATTCTCCAGAAAAGCTCATTTCAGTTAAGATTGATCAAGCTTCTGGGATTCAGGCCTGCCACGCTCGCAAGCTTGGTTTTGCTTTGGGATTTAAAGGTGATCTTTTGAAGAAATTCTCAAAATTAATTTTCTCTCTTTACGCGGCTTTTATCGAAAGCGATGCATCGCAAATTGAAATTAATCCTTTAGTTGAAACGGCCGAGGGCGAAATTGTTGCTCTTGATGCGAAAATTAATTTTGATGATAACGCACTACACCGTCATGACGACATTCGCGAAATGCGCGATTTAGACGAAGAAGAGCCGTTGGAAGTCGAAGCATCAAAATATGAACTGAGCTACATTAAGATGGACGGCAAAATTGGCTGCATGGTTAATGGTGCAGGTCTTGCAATGGCAACGATGGACATCATTAAGCTTTGCGGATCATCGCCAGCAAACTTCTTAGATGTTGGCGGCGGAGCGACTCGTGAAAAAGTTACTGCAGCTTTTAAAATCATTCTTTCTGATCCAAGCGTAAAAGGAATTCTAGTGAATATCTTCGGTGGAATCATGCGCTGCGACATCATTGCCAATGGCATTATTGAAGCGGCGAAAGAAACCAATCTTTCTGTTCCTTTGGTTGTTCGTCTTGAAGGAACGAATGTTGATCTGGGTAAAAAGATTCTTGCTGAATCTGGTTTAGCGATCATTCCAGCGGATGATTTAGCTGATGCCGCTGAGAAAATTGTGAAAGCGGTAAAAGCAGCAGAAAGTCTATAAATAATTAAGGATTACCAATGTCAGTACTCGTAAATAAAAACACCAAAGTCATCTGCCAAGGCCTTACAGGCGCGCAAGGAACTTTTCACACCGAGCAGGCTATTGCTTACGGAACAAAAATGGTTGGCGGAGTTACTCCCGGCAAAGGCGGAACTAAGCATCTCGATCTTCCTATTTTTAACACGGTTTATGAAGCGAAGGAATTAACTGGTTGCAACGCCTCAGTAATTTACGTGCCACCAGCTTTCGCTGCCGATGCAATTCTTGAAGCGATTGAAGCGGAAATCGAACTTATTGTTTGCATCACCGAAGGCATTCCTGTTCTTGATATGGTAAAAGTTAGAAAGGCCCTAATTGGCTCTGGATCTCGTCTCATCGGGCCTAATTGCCCAGGCATAATCACCCCAGGTGAGTGCAAAATCGGCATCATGCCAGGACATATTCACCAGCGCGGTAAAATTGGAATCGTCTCACGTTCAGGTACTTTAACTTACGAAGCAGTTCATCAGACAACAAGAGTTGGCTTGGGTCAAAGCACTTGTATCGGCATCGGTGGCGATCCAGTTAACGGCACAGATTTCATCGACTGCCTAGACATGTTTTTGTCTGATCCAGAAACCGAAGCCATGATCATGATTGGCGAAATCGGCGGCTCTGATGAAGAAGACGCGGCAGAATTCCTTCGTCGCGAAGCGGCCAAAGGTCGTAAAAAACCTACAGTTGGCTTTATCGCTGGTCGCACTGCTCCTCCAGGGCGTCGCATGGGTCATGCTGGCGCGATTATTTCTGGTGGCAAAGGTGGCGCAGAAAGCAAAATCGAAGCAATGAAGTCAGCTGGAGTAATGGTTTCAGATAGCCCGGCAGCACTGGGCGAGACCATGCTTAAACTTTTAAAATCTTAAATCATCACAACCAAACCCAAAAAAGGAGACCACATGAACGATCGTAAAAAAGCCCTAGAAGCAGCTCTGTCACAAATCGATAAGCAATTTGGTAAAGGCTCGGCAATGAAATTTGGTTCTAAGCCAGTTTTAGATATTGAAGTAATTCCAAGTGGATCACTTGCGCTTGACGTTGCTCTTGGCGTTGGAGGATATCCGCGCGGACGTATTGTTGAAATCTACGGACCAGAATCTTCAGGTAAAACCACACTTACTTTGCACGCGATTGCTGAAGCGCAAAAAGCCGGATTATCCTGCGCTTTTGTTGATGCTGAACATGCTTTTGACCCAGCCTATGCCAAAAATCTTGGCATCAATTTGGAAGAGTTAATCATCTCTCAACCAGATAATGGCGAAGCGGCTTTAGAAATTACAGACACCTTAATTCGTTCCGGCGCGGTTGATCTAGTTGTAATTGACTCAGTTGCAGCTCTTGTTCCACAAGTCGAGCTAGAAGGCGGAATGGGTGACAATCAAATGGGTTTACAGGCGCGCTTGATGAGCAAAGCTTTGCGCAAACTCACCTCCACCGTTTCGAAGAGCAACTCAACAATAATTTTCATCAACCAAATCAGAATGAAGATTGGCGTGATGTTTGGCTCTCCAGAAACAACTTCAGGTGGCAATTCTTTAAAATTCTACGCCTCAGTTCGCTTAGATATCCGCAGAGGCACTGCAATTAAAGATCAGGAAGAAGTTCTTGGTAACGAAACCAAAGTGAAAGTGGTTAAAAATAAAGTTGCCCCTCCTTTCAAAACTGCCGAATTTGAAATTATTTACGGCGAAGGCGTTTCTAGACTTGGCGAAGTTATTGACCTAGCTGTTAAGCACGAAGTTCTTGAGAAATCAGGCTCTTGGTATGCTTATAAAGGCGGTAAAATTGGCCAAGGAAAAGAAAACACCAAATCTTACTTAAAAGAAAATCCGAAGGTTGCTGACGAAATCGAAAGAGTAGTTCGCGAAAAATTAGGCATCGCCAAACAAGGAAAAAAATCTGCAGCTGTAGTGAAAGAAGAAGTTGTGGAAAAGAAGAAGAAAAACGAGACTGTTTAAATAATAAATATTATTACCGCCCCCTAACAATCGGGGGTGGTTTTTATATCCACCCGTAGCTCAACTGGGCTATGAGTGGTTGCGCTAAAGGCGCAATAAAATGCGAAAGCATTTTAAAGGAATAGCGGGCAAAGCTAGTCTTTGCCCTGGCGTGAGTCGTCTTCGAGCGAAAGCGAGAAAAGCGACGAAGCGTTTATAATTATGCACCCGTAGCTCAACTGGATAGAGTATCTGACTACGGATCAGAAGGTTACAGGTTCGACTCCTGTCGGGTGCACCAACTCTTGTCAGGCTTAAGCTAAATTCCCCTCTCCAAAAAAATCTCAAATGGAAACAAAGCGATATGAGCGAACCTTTTATTTCTTTCGCACAAAGTTTTGGAATCTTCTTTTTCTCCGTATTGGCTTTGGCATAGTCTAGAAATGCAATTCTAGTTTGCCTGATAACAAAATAAGACTGTTCTGACTAGTTTAACAAAGAGCTTTGCATTTGTTAGATTCATGTGCTTCATGCAATCAATTTTAATTCTAGTTTTACTTTCTTACATTTCGATGCGAAGTGAAGTTAAGGAAGGCATGAGCTCACCGAGTCCAAATCAAATCAAAAATCGAGAAGAATCCAAAGATGATTTTTGAAATATCGCCTCTTAATCTTGCTTCTGTTTCATAAAACCTTTATAAATTGAAATACTGATAGTAAATTATTTGCTTATTTCAATTTATCCTGGTTGTAAATGACCTCGCGGCTCCAAAAAGATCAACGCCAAACTGGCACTTACCAAAAACTTGGTGAACTAGATTATTTCATTCCAAATCCATTACCGCCTCACAATCCACCTTTCGATTTTAACGCTGAGTTAATCGAGCTTTACGGGCAAACAATGCAGGCTTTGGGTCGCCTGAATGAAATGGCTGACAGGCTGCCAAACATTGAGAGATTCATCAAAGCTTATTGCTTGAAAGAAGCGCTGCTTTCTTCCGCAATTGAAGGCATTCACACAACGATGGTTGATGTCTTTACCAGCGAAGTTTCTGCCACCTCAAGCGGCTCAAAAAATAGCAAGCAGACTCAATTGGTTTTGAACTACAACAAGGCTTTAGATGCGGCTTTAGAGTTAACTCAGAAGCAAGGATTTCCAATTGTGTCACGAGTAATTTTAGCAGCTCACAAGGCCTTGATGACTGGTGGCGATGGTGAAAAAGCAAATCCCGGAAGTTACCGCAAGCAATCTGTGAAGGTCGGCAAACTAACTCCGCCTCCAGCAAATAAAATTGAAGAGCTGATTGCCGATTTAGAAAAATTCATCAACAACGACAAATCTTTACCAACCTTAATCAAAGCAGGCTTGACGCATATTCAGTTTGAAACCATTCACCCTTTTTTAGATGGCAATGGTCGCATCGGCAGACTGCTGATTGTGTTGATGCTTTTGGAAGAAAAAGTGATTCACGCGCCAATTCTTTACCCGTCGACTTATTTCAAAAAACATCACGCTAAATATTACCAAAAACTTGATGCGGTTAGAACTAAAGGCGATTTCGAGGGGTGGATTTCTTTTTACCTAAAGGCAATCAAAGAAAGCGCAAAAGACGCTTACAAAAAAGCGAAAGAAATTGAGAAGTTGGAAGAGCAATTAAGTAAAAAAATCATCAACTCGAAAGATTTCAGCTTGCCAGAAAGCCAAGCCAATCAAGCGCTGGAGACCTTATTTCAATTTCCAGTGATTAGCGTCACAGAGCTACAAAAATCGCTCAATGTTAGCTATAACACCGCTAACTCGATAATTCAAAAATTGGTTAAATTGGAAATTTTAAAACTCGAAACCAAGCAGAAGAGAAACAAGCTTTTTCGCTTTTATTCTTATCTGGATTTGCTTGGCAAATAACAGAATTTTGTGAGGAATTTTTTCAATTTCTGCTTCTGCGGGGGGGGGGTGCTGGCGAGAAACTTACCTACAAATTCTGACCAAAAACCAGAATAACCACCAACCAGAAAAAAGCTGTGAAGCCTTGATCTCATTGTTGTTAAGACTTTTGATCGATTGTCATTTTCTGCAAAATTCGCTCTACGGATCAGAAGGTTACAGGTTCGACTCTCGTCGGGTGCGCCAACTCTTTTTATTCGCCAAACACGCGCTGATAAAATTCGCTGACCACCATCTTTTCGTCATCAATCACCTTATTTAAAAAGCTGAGAGTGAACGCGGTTTTCACGGATCCAAAAATCTCGATATTCCTTCCCCAAGAAATTAAAGTGCGCAAAGAAATCAGCGTAGAAATATCGCCATTCTTAAATGCTTCGCGCGTGAGATTGCCCATGCGCACCATCATTTTAGCAGTTTGCTGGTGAGGCTTAGAATTAAGGAAGGGAAGTTTTTTTAAGAGAATTTCTAGCTCATGTTTTTCGTCTAAATAATTTAGCGCAGCGACAATATTCCAGCGATCCATTTGCGCCTGATTAATCAAATTCGTGCCGTGATAAATTCCTAAATCATCTCCGGCGCCAAGAGTATTTGATGTTGCGAATAGGCGAAAATGCTGGTTAGGAGTGATGATTTCATTTTCTTCAAGCAGCGCAAATTTTCCTTCTTCTTCGAGCAATCTTTGAATCACAAAAGAAACATCTGTTTTAATCGCATCATATTCATCAAGCACCAGTGCGACTCCGCGACGAAGCACAAAAGGAATAATCCCTTCTTTAAATTCAGTAACTTGTTTGTCGTTCTTCAATTTAATCACGTCTTTCCCAACTAAATCCAGGCGCGTAATTTGTGAATCGAAGTTAATGCGCAAACAGGGCCAGTTAAGGCGGGCGGCTACTTGTTCAATGTGAGTAGATTTGCCGGTTCCATGCATTCCTTGAATTAAAACGCGGGCGTTAAAAGCGAAGCCGGCGAGAATTGCGAGTGTGGTTTTTGGATCAAAAATATAATTCTCATCAATCGTCGGAACGAATTCTGATTTCTCCGCAAAGCCTTTAACCTCAAAGTCGCAAGCTACTCCAAAAACTTTTTTACAGTCGATTTTTTTGCTCATAAATTTAACTTATTTAGATCGTGCCGAGCCTGTCGAGGCATGATTTTGTTCGCCATTAGACAGGCTCAGAGTGGCGAGATTATTTTTTCTTGTGGGCTTTCTTCGAGAAAGTTTTTTCTTTTCTATCCTCAAACGGATTTTCACTTTTGCGTAAAACTAAGCGAATTGGGGTTAGGTTAAGATTAAAATATTCACGCAGATGGTTGGTTAAATAGCGTTGATAAGATCCCTCCAAAGGCTTGATGTGATTGGTGAAAATGGCGAAAGTTGGCGGGCGTTTCTTGATTTGTGTCGCGTATTTTAATTTGATCGCATTGCCGCGGTGAAGTTTTGGCGCATGGTTCGCAGCCGCTGTTTTCAACCACTCGACCAGTTTTGTAGTGGGGATGTAAGTCTGCCATTGCTCGTAAGTTTGCAACGCAAAATCCAAAGCTTTTTCAACATTATAGCCGGTTTGACCAGAGGTGGCAAGAATCGCCGCGCCATCAATTTCCGGAAAAATCGCCATAATTCTTTGACGCACATCGCGCATAAAAATTTCTTTGTCGCCTTTGACTGTATCAATTTTATTGATCGCAAAAACTAATCCGCGCCCTTCTTTTAGAATCTCGCCGGCAAGCGCAACGTCTTGATGATCAAGCAATGAATTGCTGTCGATCAACAAAATTACAACCTGCGCAAAACGCAACGCGCGAAAGCTATCAAGGCTTGAGAGCTTATCTAATTTTTGCGTGATGTTGGCTTTTTTTCTAATTCCGGCGGTGTCGATGAGGCGAAGTTTTTTGCCTTTAAATTCATAATTAAGCGCAATTGCATCGCGAGTGATGCCAGCTTCTGGGCCTGTAATTAAGCGGTCTTGTCCAAGAATTTTATTCAAAAAAGTTGATTTGCCGGCATTTGGTCTGCCGATAATTGCGATTTGTAAATCGCTCGATTCAACCTCTTCAAAAACTTCCTCGTAAGCTTCAATTTCTGGCGCAATTTTATCGTAAAGATCGCCAAATCCTAACTTATGTTCGGCCGATATGGCCGTTGGTTCGCCAAATCCCAGTTTGTAATATTCGCCATCAAAACTTGTCTGGCCGTGATTCTCGCATTTATTGGCGATTAAAATGGTTTTTTTACCAAGTTTGCGCAACCACTGCGCGAAGTAAAAATCGCTGTTGGTCACGCCTTCTTTTGAATCGACTACAAACAAGCAAAGATCGGCGTCAGAAACTGCGGCCTCGGTTTGTTCGACCATTCTTTTTTCGAGCGATTTTTCGGAGATTTTATTTTCGAGACCCGCGGTGTCGATGATCACGAAACTAAGAGGCCCAAGCTTTCCTTTGGCTTCTTTGCGATCGCGAGTAACGCCAGGAGTGTCGTCTGTTAGAGCAATACTTCTGCCAACTAATTTGTTAAACAGGGTTGATTTTCCGACATTCGGACGGCCGATGATTGCGATTTTAAACATTTTTTTTCACCGAATTTAAAAATTTTTCTTCGTCGATTTTTTCATCTAGAATTTCTCGCATTGAAGTTACGCCGAATTCTTTAATGCCGCAAGGAACGATATTGCGAAAGCCCGCCATATCTGGATCAATATTGATTGCGATGCCGTGATAGCTCACCCATTTTTTTAGTTTAATTCCCAGCGCAGCAACTTTTTTATCGCCAACCCAAATGCCAACCATGCCTTTTTTTAAACCAGCTTTGATGCCAAAATCGGCGAGAATTTTAATTACCCAGTTTTCTAAAAACTCGACAAACCTCG
The DNA here is from genome assembly GCA_903870105.1 of uncultured Alphaproteobacteria bacterium. Classification (GTDB taxonomy): domain Bacteria; phylum Pseudomonadota; class Alphaproteobacteria; order Rickettsiales; family UBA1997; genus UBA2645. The sequence continues at coordinate 19,418 of CAIQBQ010000038.1, forward strand.
CCACATCTGGCGCCTCGGGCGCGAAGAATTTTTTTAAATCGAGCATTACGTAAATAATTTTCATGCCCGGGCAGTGGTAAGTATA
>CAIQBQ010000039.1 GCA_903870105.1 uncultured Alphaproteobacteria bacterium
AGAAATTACAGCACCCAAATCGCGCGAAATTGTTTAAGAGCTTTTTGACTGACGTTTAGTTCTTCTGATTTTTTGTGGAATAAAAAAAGGCCTGACTCTCAAAAGGAGTCTGGCCTTTTTGCGTTTCGTTATTCTTGTAAAAGGATGAACAAGCAAATACGAAACTCTGGGGGGATTTGCAGAGTTTGTATGGGTAAACTTGCTTTAAATCATCATTCTCGGGCAAGCGGGGATCTATTAAAAGTCGCGAGTGTTCGGTGAATTTTTCTGGATTCCTGATCCACAATTTCTAAGTCGCTTCGCTCCTAATAAATTGTAAGTCGGGAATGACGTTGAATTACTTGTGCGCTATTTTTTTATCCAAAGTACAAATTCTCTCATCGACTCTCTGTTGCTGCCGCTATCTCTGAAGTTAAATTCAAGCGGATCTTTTGTATCAAAAGCGCCACTAAATTGGAATTTCTCGGATTCTAATTTTTGCAGCTGCTTCGCATTTTGTGTAGTGATGCAGCGCATTAGTCATTCTTCTTGAGTCTAGTTCAGCACATCGCGCATCGAGTAAAACCCAGGCTGTTTAGCTGTTCCCCAAATTGCCGCACGGATTGCACCTTTGGCGAAAATATCGCGGCTGGAAGCTTTGTGAGTGAGTTCGATGCGTTCCCCATCTCCAGCAAAAATTACAGTGTGATCGCCAATTACATCGCCACCGCGTAGAGTTGCGAAGCCAATTTCGCCTTTATTTCTTTTGGCATCTTTTCCAATTCTTGCCATTACAGCATTTTTTTGCAGTTCGATGTGACGACCTTGTGCAACTGCTGCACCTAGAGATAGAGAGGTTCCTGATGGGGCATCGACTTTATTTTTGTGATGCATTTCAACGATCTCGACATCGAAATCTTCGTGCAAAATTCCGGCAACTTTTTCGGTGAGATTCATTAATAAATTCACCCCGAGAGACATGTTTGAAGACCAAATAATTACCGTGTCTTTGGCATGCGAAGCGAATTGTTGTTTTTCATTTTCAGAAAAGCCGGTAGTGCCGCAGACCAATACTTTCTTATACTCAGCGCATTTCTTGGCGATTTCTAAACTCAAAGTCGGTGAAGAAAAATCGATTACTGCTTCACAGTTTTTTACGAATTGATCGAGGTCAGAAGTGGTTTGAGTGTTTGTTTTTTCGAAGCCTAAAAATTCACCAAGATCTTCGCCGGAATTTTTACGAGCGAAGGCTGAAATAAGTTCAGCAACTGAGTCTTGTAAAACTAGGCCAGCAATGGTTCTGCCCATTTTTCCGGTAATTCCTGTTACGCCAATTTTCATAAAATTTCTTTGATTGAGTTGGTAATTTTTTTAAGATCAGATTTGGTGATTGTGAGTGCTGGCATTAGATAAAGACAACTACCAAATGGTCGCAAGAAAATTCCAGAAGCGATGAATTTTTTTCGCAGTTCGAGAATTTTTTCGAAGTTGCCTTCAACGTCAATAGCGCCAATAGCGCCGATAACGCGTGGGTTTTTAAAATCTTGCAATTCCTTGCGTAAAATCTTTTCAATTGCTGCGGTTTTTTCGGCGTAATTTCCTTGTTCGAATAAATCAAGCGAAGCATTCGCCGCGGCGCAAGCGAGAGGATTGCCCATAAAAGTTGGGCCATGCATTAAAGCGAGATCGAGTGAATTACCCAGAAATTTTTCGAAGATTTTTTTGGAAGTTAAAGTTGCAGCGAGGCCAACAGTTCCGCCAGTTAAAGCCTTACTAATAACCAAAATATCTGGCGTAATTTTTGCATGATCACAGGCGAATTTTTTCCCGGTGCGATAAAATCCAACGGCGCATTCATCGGCAATAAAAAGTATCTCATGCTTTTTGGCGATGACAAAAATTTCGTGCAAAATTTCAGGTTCATAAAAAATCATGCCGCCAGCGCACTGAACAAGAGGTTCAATAAAAATTCCGGCGAGAATTTTTTTATTTTTTTTCACAAAATCTTCAAAAACATCGAGATCATTTTTATTTCTTGGCAGATCGAGACAAAAATTATTCAGCAAAATTTTCTGAAATTTTTTGTGCATGCCAGAAGAAAGATCGGCGAGAGACATTGCGCCCGTAGTGTCACCGTGATAAGAATTTTTGAAGGAAATAAATTTTGTTTTTTCTTTTAATCCGCAATTCAAGTGAAATTGCCAAGATATTTTCATCGCAACTTCGATCGCTACTGAACCGGAATCAGAAAAAAATACACGATCCATCTTGGTAAATTTGCACAATCTTTCAGCCAACGTATAAGTTGGCTCTGTGGCAAATCCAGCCATCATGATATGAGGCAAAATTTTTGCCTGTTTGACGATTGATGAAGTTAGGTGAGGGTGATTATAGCCATGAGCCATTGCCCACCACGAAGAAATTCCATCGATTAAAACACGACCGTCTTTTAAAAAAATTTTTGAACCAGCGGCGCCCACAACCTCAAGTTGAGGCAAGTGGTTTTGCATTTGTGTGTAGGGAAGCCAAATATGCTCGGTCATTAGTAATTTATTTTTTCTTTTATCGTGAGCAGAAGCGAACTATTTCATGAAATTATTCACTTCGCTTGGGATGAAAAACAGTCTTAAAATGCGCTACAAACTTACAATCGAATATGATGGATCGAAATATTGCGGCCTGCAGAGGCAGCCTTGCATCACACAAAAAGGTATCGAGGAAGTTTTAGAAAAGGCGATTTTTTCTTTAACGCAAGAAGAGGTAAAAATTATTTATTCAGGTCGAACAGATTCCGGAGTTCACGCTTTAGGGCAGGTTGTTCATTTCGATCTTAAGAAAAAATTTCTAGATTATGCCATGCTCGCCGGACTCAATAATTATCTGCGTGGAGAGGATATATCAGTTCGCATTTGTGAGTTAGTTGATGAAAATTTTCACGCACGTTTTTCTAGTAAGAAACGTCATTATCGCTACCGAATTATTAATCGTTATTCTCCATTAATTCTCGAAAGAAATCGTGCGTGGCAAGTGGCGCGAAATCTTGACGTTAAAGCGATGAAAAACGCTGCGAAATTTTTAGTTGGTCAGCATGATTTTACATCTTTTCGCGATTCGCAGTGCCAATCTTCATCGCCAATTAAGACGCTAGATCGCATTGAAATTACACAAAATGGTGAAGAAATTACGTTTGATTTTAGCGCGAAATCATTCCTTCATCATATGGTGCGAAATATTGTGGGAACCCTGGTTTATGTAGGGCTTGGGAAAATTTCTGCTGAGGAAATGAAGGTGATTCTAGCAGCAAGAGATCGCACAAAATCTGGACCAAATGCGCCGGCTTGCGGGTTGTATTTTGTTTCGGTCGATTACTGAGAATCGAGTTAAGAACGCTCTGAATAACCCAAAAATTCCTCACCAATCAACGCCATATTTTTCAGAACTTCTGAATTCCAAAAAATCCCTTCATTTTTCACTATAATTCTCTCGCAAAATCAGCCGATATTCTAATCGACTTTGTTGCTTTCGGGGTTCTTTGTGAATGATTGTGGCTGCAAGGGGCAATCATTCCTTGTTTAGGTGTGAATTGGTATCGACATCAGTAGCATCGGTTGTTTTTCTTGTTAGAGCTCTTCTGGATCACAAGATTTATCCTCGTTCTTGGCGATGGCTGGAGCTTTGATTAGTGCGGCATCAAGTTAAGTCCCTAAACACGAGACCACTCTTTGACAAAAATCATAACCCAATCTCAAAAACCCTGCTGTGTAAAATAACTGAATACTTTCGCACCAAACAGATTAAGTGGTCATGGATCTTGGTTTAACTAACAACGAAATGCCCGCCATTTTGCCGAGGAGTAACGATTGGCTCTACAATTGTTGTCGCTGAGTCGCGATGCATGATTGTGGCTGGAATTTCAAAATTCCGCAACAAGACAACAAGACTTGAGGCCCGCAATGTTGGGACACCGTCGTTTTCAGCCTTACTCTTATCAATAATTTTTGTTGTTAATTTATAGAGATCTTCTGGGCTTAGTCCCTTCACGTCGTCTAATGCCTGTTGATCTTCAATTTCAGGAAAATTCGTTGCAATCCTTTCAAAATCAGCGGCCAAAGATCCTGATTTACTAACCAGGTTCGTAACAAGATCGTTTCTTGCGAACGCTTCTTGCCTAGCGTCTTGATGGTTCAACAAATCAAAAAATCTCCGATTTGCCAAATTTCTCACTTCATTTTCTGGGCGACCTGAATCAGTTAAATATCTGATATGCCAAGATTTAAGATCTTTGAGAGCCTTATACATCTCAGGACCGGCCCAATTTTCTTGTTGTATTGCGTCATTGGGATTTCTTTGGTTAAAACTTGAAATGATTGAATTTCTTGGTTC
>CAIQBQ010000040.1 GCA_903870105.1 uncultured Alphaproteobacteria bacterium
ACTCTCACTATTTTTTTACCGCCAGATTTCGGCTTTGGCGCTGGCGCGGTGTTATCGCGCTTTTCTACTTCTTTCTCTTTTTTTTCCGCTGAATAAACGACGATTTTCTGCGCCTCTTTTGCTTTTGGAGCCGAGTCTTTTGCTTTTGGAGCCGAGTCTTTTGCTGGTGGCAGCGCAGGTTCGGGATGAGCACGAATCTTCACATTTTTACGTTTCGTCGCCGCCTGTTTATTGCCAAAAATATCTTCGTAAATGGCGTGATCGACTTGAATTTCCTCATTGGCTTCTTCTTGCGCAACCTTGATTGGCCCTTCTGGTGACTTGATAGTTTCAATATCCGCATCCTTATCCTGATGCACGAAATAATAGGCACTGACCGTAATGTAGACGAAAATCGCTAGTGAAAATAAAGTAGCAAAAGCAAGCAGAATTCGCTTCGCCGCTCCTGGAAGCGCGTGTTTATCTGAAGTTTTTTGATAACCGAAATCTTCCACTTACATCTCCTCCAGCGCCTTGATGTTAAAAATTTTCAAACCTTCGGCGATTATTTTTTTTGTTGCCATAACCAGTCCTAGCCTGGCTTGAGTTAGCTCGGGCTTGTCAGAAATAATAAATTTTAGGCCCGGATTTTCCATTCCCTTATTCCACAAAGAGTGAAATTCTGCCGCCAATTCTTGCAAGTAAAATGCAATGCGGTGCGGCTCAAAATGGGTTACCGCCATTTCAATCACGCGCGAAAAATTGGCGATTTTTTTAATTAATTCAATTTCAGATTCGTCTTTCAACTCACTTAATACTGACCATTTACCGCTTATTGCCGGCGCCTGGCGAAGCACAGAAGAGCAGCGTGCGTGCGCATATTGTACGTAAAAAATTGGATTGTCTTTTGATTGCTCAATCACCTTCGCTAAATCAAAATCGAGCGGCGCATCATTTTTACGCGTGAGCATGATGAAGCGCAAAACGTCGGCGCCGACTTCGTCAATTACTTCGCGCGCAGTAATAAAATTTCCGGCACGTTTTGACATTTTTAGCGGCTCGCCATTTTTGACGAATTTCACCATTTGACAGAGAATTACTTTTACCTGCGCCTGGCCATTTGAGATTGCATTAACTACCGCACTCAAGCGCTTGACGTAACCAGCATGATCGCAGCCTAGCGGCATGATAAATTTTTTCGCACCACGCTCAAATTTACTGAGAGAATAAGCGATATCTCCAGCTAAATAAGTTGGAGTTCCGTCAGATTTTTTGACGACCCGATCTTGATCGTCGCCGAAATCTGTTGAGCGAAAAAGAGTTTGTTCGTTTTCTTCGTAACCCTCTGGTAAAGCTCCTACACCCTTTTCAGTTTTTGGCGCCTCAAGCTTGCCTTCGAAAATCAAGCCCTTGTCGCGCAGAATTTGAATCGCTGATTCGATTTTATTTTTGTCGTGTAGTTCTTTTTTTTCGGAGAAGTAGCTGTCATGTTTGATGCCGAGAGCTAGCAAGTCTCGCTTGATTAGATCGATCATTGAATCAACAACAAATTCGCGCATTTCTGGAGAATTTTCTGCTAAGCTTTCTCCGAATTTTTCTTTTAGCGAGACACCAATCGGAATCAAATATTCACCCGGATAAAGACCTTCGCTAATTTCAATTTTTTCGCCGAGAGTTTGGCGATAACGCACATGAGCCGACTTGATTAAATTATTAATCTGTGCGCCGGCATCATTAATGTAATACTCTTTTAAAACATCGTAGCCTGTTTTCTGTAAAAGAGTTGCAAGTACGTCGCCATAAATTGCACCACGTGTGTGACCAACGTGAATCGGGCCAGTTGGATTTGGTGAGGCATATTCTAAATTTATTTTTTCGCCCACGCCATTTTCATCTCGGCCAAGATTTGGAAATTCAAAGTTTTCTTCGGTGAGAAGCTGTTCAACTAAGCGGTAAAAAATTTGTGGCTTCAAAGAAATATTAATGAAGCCAGGGCCAGCGATTTCAAACTTCTCCACGTCTTCACTAAAAATTTTTTTGATTAATTCTTGCGCCAATTCGCGTGGATTCATTGCGAATTTCTTGCTCAAAACCATTGCAGCGTTACAGGCTAGATCGCCGTGTGATTTTTCTTTTGCGGGCTCAACGGTAAAATTTTCGTAATCTTTTTTGGAAACTGAAATTGCGCGTTCTAAGGCAATTTGTGTAAGAGCCGAAGAAAAAATTTCTTTGAAAGAAGAGTAAATGTTGAGCACAGAAATTTAGATTTTTGATTTTTGATTTTTGAGTTGGCAGTGTGATGCTATCCCTGAAATCTAAAATCAAAAATCTAAAAATGCAGGATTACAACAGCACTCCATATCTCATTAAACGCATCACTCGTGAAAACGTATTTCCGCATTGGAGAACATTTTTAATCTCGGTGGCTTTGATGCTGGTAATTGCTGGCACAACCGCTCTTCACGCTTGGCTGATTAAGCCCGCACTCGATTCAGTTTTCGTCGACAAAAACGTCTCAGCTTTGTGGATAATTCCCTTGGTAGTTTTGCTGGTAACGATAGTTAAAGGCTTCGCCACTTATTTCCAACTTTTGACGATGAATGTGCTGTCGCTGCGCATCACTTCTGACATGCGAATTAAGCTTTATGAACATTACATCAGGTCAGACATCATAAAGCTGCACAGTAAGTCTTCTGGAGACATGATTGCCGCAATCATTGGTGAAATTGGCGCAGTTGTTGGCGTGGTTAATACCGCAATTAATGGCTTCGTAAAACAGTTTTTTACCTTAGGAGCCCTGATTGTAGTAATGTTCATGCAGAGCGTTGAGTTATCCTTAGTTGCTTTCATCGGCTTTCCTCTTGCGGCTTATCCAATCTACAAACTTGGCCGCAAATTACGTAACCTATCCTATAAAAATCAGGAAATGGCAGGGAAATTTAATACGCAAATGAGCGATACGCTGCAATATTCAAAACTAGTGAAAGCCTATGCCTGCGAGGATTTCGAGGTAAAAAGAATGTCGATTATCACCGAGGCGATTTTCAAAATGGGCAAAAAAATTTCGCGCATTTCTTTGATCGCTTCGCCTTTCGTTGAGAGTCTTGCTGGCTTTGGAATTGCTGCGGTAATCTGGTATGGTGGCAATCAAGTAATCACTGGCCAAACCACGCCCGGCGCCTTCTTTTCATTTTTTGGCGCAATGATGATGGCTTATCGCCCCCTCAAATCCTTGTCGAACATGAACTCTGGGGTACAGATGGGGCTTGCCGCAGCCACGCGTCTCTACACCCTTCTAGACGAAAAACCTAAAATTGCTGATCATGAAAATTCTGTCGTGATCGAACATGCCAAGGGTGAAATTGAATTTGAAAATGTGAAGTTCAGCTACATCGAAGACAAGCTCGCGCTCAACGAAGTAAATTTAAAAATTCCGACCGGAAAAACTGTTGCGCTTGTTGGTCATTCTGGCGGTGGAAAATCAACAATCATGAGCATGATTTTGCGCTTCTACGATCCTAATTCTGGCTCGGTTAAACTAGACGGGCACGACATTCGCAACCTTACTCTAAAATCATTGCGTCGATCAATGTCGGTGGTGAATCAAGAAGTAATGCTCTTTGACGACACCATCCTCGAAAATATTCGCTACGGCAAAGAAGATGCGACTGAAGAAGAAATTATTCGCGCCGCAAAAATGGCTGAGGCCGATGAATTCATCCAAGATCTTCCGGAAAAATATCATGCCCGCGTTGGTCAAAATGGCATTCGCCTTTCTGGAGGTCAGCGTCAGAGGATCGCCATTGCTCGCGCCATTCTTTACAACGCACCAATTTTACTTTTGGATGAAGCTACATCCGCACTTGATCCGATCTCAGAAAAATTAATTAAAGATGCTTTGGCGAAATTGATGAAAGGACGCACCTGTGTTGTGATCGCACACCGCCTTACCACAGTTATGCACGCACATAAAATTGTCGTTATTTCGCACGGAAAAGTTGTTGAAGAAGGAACTCACACAGAATTATTAGCACGCAACGGAGCCTACGCAAATCTTTATCTAAAGCAGTTTGAGATCGCACAGGACCTATGAGATTTAACTTAAATTACTTACTGCTGTGCTTGTGTTTGGCAACTTCTGCTCAGGCAAAAGAAGTTAGGGCTTGCTTGAATTCACATTGCACAAAGATAGACAGCGCCGAGCTTGAAAAAGCCCCAACAAATAATCTGCCGAAGAAGAAGGCTGTTGAAACAATTAAAGCAAAAACTCCTCAGAAGAAAAAAGTCATTGAGGCGACTAAGGTAGAAAATCCGCAAAAGAAAAAAGTCACTGAAACAAATAAGGCAGAAACTCTTCAAGAAAAAATTTCTGAGAAAAATATCAAAGAAACACGCGCACTAATTTCACAACAACTTTGGCGGGGAATTACTGCGACTGATCTTGAAATCCTAAAAAAAGCCACGGTTGCAATTGAGAGTAAACGTTACGACGAGGCCCTGCATCTTGCGCGGGAAATGAAATCGCAACATGCCGGTGAGAAAAAAATATCTCTAGCAGATGCTCTAACTGACGTGATTTTGTGGAATAAATTTAGCGACAAAATTGATCCAAAAAAAGTTTCCTTCAACGACATTTCGCGCTTCGCGCTAGACAATCCTTTTTATCCAAATCTCAACAATATCCGTCGCAATGTTGAACGAGTCGCAATTGCCAATGACATCTCCTACCGAGCTTCAGAACAATATTTTAACAGCAATCCTGCAGAAGGTCGCGAGTCAAAAATTTATCTTCTAGCTTCAAAAATTAACGCCCTCGCCCGAGACAAATCATCCGAAGAAGAAAAAGAAAAAGAGCGTAAAATTATTCGGACATTAATCGCAAATATTTGGGTAAAAGAAAATTTTTCTGCAGCAGAAGAAAAAGAATTTTTAGAAAAATATCGAAATCAGCTAAGTGAATTAGATCACGTTAATCGTATCGAGAGATTATTGTGGGACGGCAAGACAGAAGATGCTGAGCGCATCAATAATTTTGTTAGTGATGATTATCAAACTCTCTTTGCAGCCATAACTGAGTTAGAAAAACATCCTCCAAAGCACCTTGATAAAATTTTTCATTCCGTGCCTTGGCTGTTAAAATCTGATGAGCTCTTAACTTTCCGTCGCGTTGCGTGGTATCGCGCCAAAGACAGAGCTGATGATGCGATTGATCTTCTACTTACTCTGCCTAACGATTCTAAATTTCCTGAAAAATGGTGGAATCTACGTCGCCTTTACGGTCGCGAAATGATTAAACAAAAGAAATATAGGCAAGCTTACAAACTATTTTCTGAACATAATTTACCAAAAAACTCTGCAGATTTTTGGGAAGCAGAATGGACATCTGGCTGGATCGCGCTGCGCTTTCTTGATAGACCAAAAGATGGCTACATTCACTTTGCTAATCTTTACCGTAACGTCACTCAGCCAGTTACTTTGTCGCGCGCAACTTACTGGCTTGGCATGGCTGCAGAAGCTGCAGGAGATAAAAAACAAGCAACTGAATGGTACAAAGCAGGCACTAAATATCCGATTTTCTTCTACGGCCAATTGGCAATTCACAAGCATCGCATGATCGATCCGCTTGGTGCACAAAGCGATATTATTTTACCAAAAGATCCGGAAATCACTGGTAACGACATGGCTACGATTTCACAAGCGCGCGCCGCACAAGTTGCTTTTTTACTCGCGGTCACTGGCGACAAAGTAAATGCCGGAAAGATTTTTGAATGGATGGTAAATAACGCTAAGACTGACGGACAAATTAGCGTTGTTATGAAAATCGTAAACGAAATTGGCGACCGTCAAATTGATGCAAAAATCTCACGTATCGCTGCCAAGCGAAATGTTTTTTTTATCAAAAGTAAATTCCAAATCGTGAAAGAAATCGCTGACGATGAATATGCTCCTTTGGTGCATGCAATCGTTAAACAAGAAAGTGGTTTTGCTCCGACAGCAGTAAGTCAAGTTGGTGCGATCGGCTTCATGCAATTGATGCCAGGAACTGCAAAATTAGTCGCGAAGGAACTTGGCATTGCTTACAATAAAGATAAGCTAGCCACTGACATTCATTACAATGTTCGCCTTGGATCATTCTACATTAAAAAATTAATCACTCGCTTCGACGGCTCAGAAATGCTGGCGATCGCTTCTTACAATGCAGGGCCAAATGCGGTACAGCGCTGGATCAATGAATTTTATGATCCGCGCAAAGAGCGCGATGTTGACAAAGTGGTTGATTGGATTGAGCTCATTACTTATTCCGAAACTAGAAATTACGTTCAGCGCATCATGGAAAACTTAATCGTTTACAAATATTTGATGTCGCGAACCAACTATGACTCAGTGCAATAAATGACCTACGATCACTTTAAAGACGAATGCGGAATTTTCGGAATTTTCGGAAGTTCAGATGCTGCAATAAATACCGCACTTGGCCTTCACGCCCTACAGCATCGAGGACAAGAAGCGGCTGGAATCGTGGTAATGGAAGGAGAAAATCACGCCGCACATTTCGCCGATGGCTTGGTTGCAGATAATTTTACTTCGCAGCGTGTCGTTAAAAAACTCGAAGGCAATTCAGCGATTGGCCACGTGCGCTACTCAACCGCTGGCAAAAAAACCGCACGAAATTTTCAGCCAATTTATGCCGAACTTAGTTTGGGATTTTTGGCGCTCGCTCACAATGGCAATCTCACCAACGCACAAACATTGCGTCGTCGCTTGATTAGCAAAGGAGCTATTTTTCAATCGACAATGGATACCGAGGTTATCATTCACCTCATCGCTCTTAGTCCTAAAGCCACATTGCACGAAAAAATAATTGACGCTGTTTCGCAAATTGAAGGGGCCTTCTCCCTTGTAATTATTCATAAAGATGGTGTTATCGCTCTACGCGATCCACATGGCGTCAGACCACTTTCGCTTGGTAAACTTGGCGATGCTTACGTTGTCGCTTCTGAGACTTGCGCTCTGGATATTATCGGCGCGAAATTTGAGCGCGACATCGAGCATGGCGAGATGATTTCGATCGATAAAAATGGCGTGAAATCCGCGTCACCATTTGCCAAACATTCGTCAAAATTCTGCATCTTCGAATATGTTTATTTCGCTCGCCCCGACAGCGTAGTTGAGGGAAAAGCAGTTTACGAAATGCGCAAAAATATTGGCATCGAACTCGCGCATGAAATAAAAATTGATGCCGACGTGATTGTGCCAGTTCCTGATTCTGGAGTGCCAGCAGCGATTGGCTATGCACTTGAATCAAAAATTCCCTTCGAGCTTGGCATCATTCGCAACCATTATGTTGGTCGCACCTTCATTGAGCCAACTGACAAAATTCGTCACTTCGGCGTTAAGCTAAAACACAATGCCAACCTTGCCGTTGTTAAAGGCAAAAGAGTTGTGCTTGTTGACGATAGCTTAGTGCGCGGCACAACTTCGAAAAAAATTGTTCAACTAATTCGCGATGCTGGCGCCAAAGAAGTTCATATGCTGATTGCCTGCCCACCAACAATCTCTCCATGCTTTTACGGCGTTGATACTCCAGACAAGAAAGATCTCGTCGCTTCGCATCTTTCGATTGAAAAAATCAGACAAATGATTGGTGCTGATACACTTGCTTATATCTCGATTGACGGCCTTTATCGGGCGATTACACAGACCAAGCGCAACAATGAAAATCCGCAATATTGTGATGCCTGCTTCACTGACCAATATCCAATTCGTTTAACGGACAAGGTTGGAGAAGCCGCTCCGCTTTTCGAACAAACTTAATTCAATAAATCATGGAACAGATTATTGGCGTTTTACTTGCTGCGGCTTTCGGCGCAGTATTTGGCTCTTACGCCACTCTATTCGCTTACCGCTTGCCTCGCGGCGAATCATGCTTCGGACGCTACTTCGGACAAAAATCACGCTGCCCGCAATGCAATACAATCATTCGCACTCGCGACCTCGTTCCCCTTATCAACTGGCTCTTCACTCTTGGTAAGTGCAGTAAATGCAGAGCAAAAATTCCACTTACTCATCTGTTTATTGAATTTGCAACCACTGCGCTCTTTGTTTTATTTTACTTAAAATTTTCCTTCTCTCAGGAATTCGTGCTTTACGCGCTTATCTCTACCGGCGTAGTAATTCTTTTAGCTTGCGACTTCACTCATAAAAATTTTCCGCAACCAGTTCTGATTTTTATTTTAATGATCAGCTTGGCGGCAAGAGTCTTACACGATGGAAATGTGATTGATGTAATTTTTTCTGCAGCAATTGGAGTAATTTTCTCGGCGATTTTTTATCAAGTTTTCTACAAAAAAACTTCCGGAATTTTTGTTAATGAGTCACAATCTCTCGATTACACAAAATTCATTTTGATCAGCTCTGTTCAATTTGATCTGCAGTCATTTTTCTTTTATTTTTTTGCAGTGATGTTGATTCTTACCATTATTCTAATTCTTAAAGTTCCAAACAAAAAAAATCGCGACAATTTTGGCTATTCTTTATTGGTGCCATTTTTGTGGGCGATGCTCTTTTGCCCTTTATTTACTTAATTTCTTAAAACATGACAAATTTCTCTGACTACAAAGTAAAAGATATTTCCTTGTCGGCCTGGGGCAGAAAAGAAATTACTCTAGCTGAAAATGAAATGCCGGGCTTAATGTCGCTACGTCGTGAATTTGCTGCTTCGCAACCGCTTAAAGGTGCTAGAGTTTTAGGTTGCCTCCATATGACCATTGAAACTGCGGTATTGATTGAAACCTTAACCCACTTAGGCGCAGAGGTTCGGTGGTCTTCATGTAATATTTTTTCAACATCTGATCACGCTGCTGCCGCGATCGCTGAAGCAGGAATTCCTGTCTTTGCTTGGAAAGGTGAAACCGAAGAAGAATATGATTGGTGCATTCGTCAAACGATCGATGGAAATCCAAACTGGAAACCAAACATGATTCTAGATGACGGCGGCGATTTAACAAAAATGGTTCACGAAGAATATCCAGAAATTTTAGCTGCAATCAAAGGGGTTTCAGAAGAAACCACAACTGGCGTAGCTAGACTTTACCAAATGGAAAGAGAAGGCCGTCTAAAAGTTCCGGCAATCAATGTTAATGACGCAGTAACTAAATCAAAATTTGACAATCTCTATGGCTGCAAAGAAAGCGTAATCGACGGCGTAAAACGCGCAACCGACGTCATGATCGCCGGAAAAATGGTGGTAATTTGCGGCTACGGAAATGTTGGCAAAGGATGTGCTGAAGCTTTCAAATCTCAAGGTGCAAGAGTTGTTGTAACTGAGATCGATCCTATCTGCGCACTTCAAGCGGCGATGGCCGGATTTTCAATTTTGCCAATCGAAGACGTGGTTTCTCAAGCTGATATTTTCATCACCACTACAGGCAATGTCGACGTCATCAACATCGAACACATGCGCGCAATGAAAGATTGTGCAATCGTTGGAAATATTGGTCACTTCGACAATGAGATCCAAGTTGAAGCATTAAGAAATTTGAAGTGGACGAACATCAAGCCGCAAGTTGATCAAATCACTTTTGCTGACGGCAAAAGAATGATTCTTCTCGCCGAGGGAAGATTATTGAACCTGGGTTGTGCGACTGGACACAGCGCTTTTGTAATGTCTGCGAGCTTCACCAACCAAGTGATGGCTCAAATCGAATTGTGGAATCATCACAAAAAATACGAGAATAAAGTTTACATCTTGCCGAAAGAGCTTGATGAAAAAGTTGCGCGTCTTCATCTAGATAAACTGGGTGTCAAACTCACTAAGCTAAATAAAAAACAAGCAGACTACATCAACGTTTCTGCTGAAGGACCTTTTAAGGGCGAGAACTACAAATACTAAATCAGATGGAAAAATTTCAAATTACCGAAGCGGGCTACAAAAGATTAAAGGCCGAGGTCGAAAATTTAAAAAATGTCGAAAGACCTAATATCATCAAGCAAATCGCCGCTGCGCGCGAGCTAGGTGATTTAAAAGAAAATGCCGAATATCACACAGCAAAAGATCGCCAAGGCTTTATTGAAGCGCAACTTGCCGATCTCGAAGAAAAATTTTCACGCGCAGAGATTGTTGATATAGCAAAAATTGTGAGCGACAAAGTCTTGTTTGGCGCAACTGTAAAATTAGAAGACTTGGGAAGTGGGAAAAAAATTTCTTACAAGATCGTCAGCGAGTTTGAAGCAAATATCGATGACGGCCTTATCTCAATCGGATCACCTGTTGCAAGAGCTCTTATCGGAAAAAAAATTAACGATGAGGCTGAAGTATTAACTCCTGGCGGAGTAATTACTTATGAAGTTTTAAGTATTATTTTTGTCTAAAATTGAACCATTGTTTTAAATTAAAAATTACACTGAATTTTTTTACAAAAATTATTTGACACCGCAAAAAGCTACATCTACTTACACCGCAACTGAAATTCTAGGGCCTTAACCCAACTATTCTCACAACTCTTTTCTAAACAAACTTGTTCCCAAATATGAAAAAAACTTTTTCTTCAAAGAAATCAGCCTTCTCACTGATTGAATTATCTATTGTACTGATAATTATCGGCCTGTTGATCGCTGGCGTAACCGGAGGAGCAAGTTTGATCAAAAGCTCAGAGTTACGTGCGGCAATTTCTGAGGCAAGAGGCTGGTCAACGGCTGTTAATGGTTTTTACAATCAATTTAATGCATTCCCTGGCGACTATAACAACGTAATCGGCTCTACTACTGGCGCCGCTGGTAATAATAACTCTCAAATCAACGCCTACACTGTTGCTACTAACCTATCGGGCGTTGCCTCATCAACTGCGTTGTGTTAC
>CAIQBQ010000041.1 GCA_903870105.1 uncultured Alphaproteobacteria bacterium
GCCAGGGTAAGTTGAATTGCCATTCACGTAAAGCGTAAAACTTCCTCCATAATCTCTTTGTAGTGTAAGAACATAATCTCTTCCTGATGACAAATTATATCCACTATCCCAACCTGCAGAACCAATACTGGGGAAATTTGCATTATCAGACCTGATGTAAGGACTTAGAGATCCGTCTGATTGCACGTGCAATTCAAATAATGGATTTCCCTGCAGAGGAGTGGAACCGCAATTGCTATTAGGTACACCGGCAATATTGCAAACTCTGTCCACAAAAAATCCCGCACCACTGCGGTAACGCATCACCAAGAATAATGTCATATTATCATTTGGTGCGTTGCTCATTTGCTTATCCACGGCGAGATATCTGTAGGCACTGGTGCCATTATTAGTGAATCGCAAAGTAGGGAGATTATTAATGCCATTCTCAACATAAGTCGGGCCACTTGTATTTGCGCTAGTTCCGCCCGAAGCAACATTGTAAGTAATCTGAGTGCTATCCGTCTTCTGTCCGGCCTTAGCGTTCAATTTTATTGAGTTCTGCGGATTAACATCGCTCCACTGCGAAACTACCGCACCATCAACTTCATCAGAATCTGAAAAACTTTCATCTAAGCTAGTTTCGTACCACAAAACCAAACCACCAACACTAGAAACTCTTGATGTTTTAGTGAGTTTTTGGGCAGTTGTTTTTTTGTAAGCAGATAACAAATCAACCCCCTGTGAAACCACAGCAATCAAGATTCCAATGATTAGAATAACAACGGACAACTCCACAAGAGAGAAAGCCTTTTGATGATGAGAAAATTTTTTCATGATTCTAAAAATAATAAATTGGATCACTCAAATTAGCCGAAGCAAAACCAGCGAGACGTAATTGGCAGGACTCGCATTTGCCGCAAGCATAAATCTTTTCACCTCTCATAATTGGGTCGTAACAGGAATGAGTCTGAGAATAATCAACTCCAAGCTTAATTCCCGCTTCGATGATTTCTTTTTTACTCATCTTAATCAGTGGCGCGTGAATTTTAAATTCACCCTTCCCTTCAACGCCCACGGCAGTCGCAAGATTTGCCAATTTTTCAAAAGCGCGAATAAAATCCGGACGACAATCTGGATAACCGCTATAATCAACAACATTCACTCCAACAAAAATATCAAAAGCACCCACCACTTCGGCGTAGGCAAGTGCGTAAGAAAGAAAGATGGTATTGCGGGCTGGAACATAAGTAATTGGGATCGCAATGCTTGGCACTGTTGGCATTGGGATATCAGAAGTTAAGGCAGATCCACCGAAAATTCTTAAATCAATTTTGGCAATTTTATGTTCAGCAAATCCACTGAGCTCGGCGATTTTTTTTGCTGATTCAAGCTCGGTTTTGTGACGTTGTCCGTAATCAAAACTCAACGCGTAGATTTCGAATCCAGATTTTTTAGCGATTGCTGCAACCGTTGCTGAATCAAGTCCGCCGCTTAAAAGAAGGATTGCTTTCATTGAATTAATTTGGATTTTTGATTGCAGGTTTTTTATTTGGTAAGCTCGAGATAAACTTAGAGTTAAAAATCTTAAATCAAAAATTTAAGGGTGGTTAGCTCAGTTGGTTAGAGCGCTACGTTGACATCGTAGAGGTCGGAAGTTCGAGTCTTCTATCACCCACCAATCACAGATAGCCAATCTACTTATTTTCTAAAAAACTCCCTCACACCTCCTTAAATTGATGAAGTCCCTGCTTAATTTTCACTTTCGTATCCATCAATTTCAGGAGAAATTATGCCAAGAGTCTATCCCGCTTTAAACTAATCTCAGAAAAATAAACCATCCGCAGTGCGTTAAGAAGATAATGATTGGGAGTTATCAGCAATCCTTTACAAAAGATGGACGCAACAAAGATCCGTTAGAGAAATTTCAAAAAAAACTCACAGCCCAAATTTCTCTCCCCGCCTCAGCTCATCTTAAGATGAGCTGCAGGATGAAATAGCCAAAAGAAGAAAAGTAGAAAAACTGGAATCGCTAATTATTAAAAATTATCAATGATTCTAATTACTGTTTTGAGGGTGTTTTTTGTTTAAAAAATAGGTAAAGTTCAAAATAAAAAAGCGAAATCAAATCAGGAATAAAGGAGTTTAATAGCTATCAAAAAATCCTCGCGAAGAAACGAGAAGTACGATTTTCATAAAATTAAAAAGAAGATTCTCCCATGGAAGAAGCGAAGAATAGTCAGAGAGATAAAATCGCCGAAATGATTCGCGTCAATCACGCTGGAGAATTTGGTGCAAAAGTAATTTATGCCGGACAAATGGCTGCGCTGAAATTAAAAAAAGATCACAAGACGTTGAAAATTGTTGAGCACATGAAAGAGCAGGAAGATGTGCATTTTGATTATTTTGATGCAGAAATTAGGAAGAAAAAAATTCGTCCGACGGTTATGCAGCCGGCATGGAGAGTTGGTGGATTTGCTCTCGGATTTTTTACTGCCCTACTCGATAAACGTGCGGCAATGGCCTGCACAACAGCAGTAGAAGAGGTGATTGATGAACATTACAAATCGCAGCTAAACATACTCGAAAAAGAAGAAGAACTCAAAATTAAAATCGAAAAATTCCGCACTGAAGAATTAGAGCATCGCGACATCGGTTATGAAAATAAAGCTGCAGAACTTTGTTATTTTAAACCACTGACCAGCTTCATCAAAGCGACAACAAGATTCGCAATCGCAGTTTCAAAAAGAATTTAATTTTCTCTGGTCGAACGAAGTCAAGACCAAAAATTTCACGCAATAAAAAGGCGCGGCCCCTAATGGAACCACGCCTCTTATTACTTTTTAGATTTTTTACTTATCCAGAAAGTTACTTCTTTTTAGCAACTGCTTTTTTAGCAACTGGCTTTTTAGCAACGACTTTTTTTACGACTGCTTTTTTAGCAACTGGCTTTTTAGCAACGACTTTTTTTACGACTGCTTTTTTAGCAACTGGCTTTTTAGCAACTGCTTTTTTAGCAACTGGCTTTTTAGCAACGACTTTTTTCGCGACTGTTTTTTTAGCAACCATGATAATTATTTATTAAATTTTTGACCAATGAGAATAGTAATTTCGAAGAGTAAGATCAACAAAACTGCTAAACTCAACTGACTCACAACATCAGGTGGGGTAAGGATCGCAGCCACCACGAAGATGATTACAATCCAATATCTTCTCCTACGTCTTAAGTCATTGGCCGACAACAAATCAAGTTTGATTAATAAAAGCAACAAGATTGGAAATTGAAATGCGACACCAAATCCGAGTAGTAAATTTTCTACAAAATTTAGGTACTCACTCAATCTTGTTTCGAGTTGAATTGAAAAACTCGATGAGCCTACGAAGCCTTTAGTTTCAAAGCTCGCGAAGAATTGCAAAGCGATTGGCAAAATAAAAAAATACGCAAAAATTGCACCGCATAAAAATAAAAATGGAGAGAAAAAAAAGATCAAAAGAATATTTTTTTTCTCATTTTTGTAGAGAGCTGGTGACAGAAAAAGATAAATTTCCGAAAGAAAAATTGGCGCAGAAAAAAATAATGCCGAAGAAAAAGAAAGTTTTAAATAGGTCACGAAGGCTTCAGATGGGCTGGTGTAGATGAGTTTACGATTTTGTTGATTTGAAATTTCTACGAATGGCTGCAAAAGAATTTCGTAAATTTCTTGCGCAGAAAAATAACAAAAAACAAAAGCGGCACAGAAAAAAATTACTGAAAAAATTACACGTTGACGAAGTTCGCGAAGATGTTGTTGAAGTGTCATTATGTTAATTCCCATCTTGCTTTTGGTTTAAAATTTAAGTCGTCAACAAATCCTAATTTTAATTTTTCTACTCCTGCCCAAGCGACCATCGCGGCATTGTCGGTGCAAAGATAAATTGGCGGAGTGATTACTTTCATTTGATGTGCAGAAGCCCAATTCTCTAAGCGCGAAACTATGTAGCGATTTGCAGCAACGCCACCGGCAATTACTAAATTTTTTGTCGGTTGTTGTTTGTCGGTGAGAATATTATTCAATCTATTCAAAATTATTTCGCAGACAATTCGCTGGAAAGATGCACAAATATCGGCTCGATCTTTTTCATTTAATTTTTGTGGCGAAGTGAAGTGAGAAAAACTTTCACCAACTAATTTTTCTACTTCGCGACGCACTGCAGTTTTCAATCCAGAAAAAGAAAAAGCGAAACGATGTGCTGCATCTTTTGAATCAAGAAGTGGCCGAGAAAATTTAAAACGATTTTCGTCACCTTGCTTCGCGAGCTTTTCTACTGCTGGCCCACCAGGATAAGGCAATCCAACCATTTGTGCGATTTTATCGAAGGCTTCACCGAGAGCATCATCAATTGTTTCGCCAAGTTTTTCGTAATTACCAACTCCGTGCGCAAATAAAATTTGACAATGTCCGCCAGAAATTAAGAGCAGAAGATAAGGAAATTCTAACCCATTGGCTAAATTACTAGTTAGTCGCGCAGTTAATGCGTGAGCCTCCAAATGATTTACCGCCAGAAAAGGTTTTTGGAATACAGAGGCTAAAGTTTTTGCCGCCATCATTCCAACAATTACTCCGCCAATTAAACCCGGACCAGAAGTTGCTGCGAAGCCATCAATTTCTTCTAATTTTAAATTTGCTTCCTTGAGGGCCTGTAAAATCAACTCATCCAGAATTTCCACATGACCACGCGCTGCAAGCTCAGGAATCACCCCGCCATATTTTTTATGTAGTTCAATTTGCGAGTTAAGCGCGTGCGCCAAAATATTTTTCTGATCATCAACAATCGCAACAGCAGTTTCATCGCAGGAAGTTTCAATACCGAGAATTTTCATGAATCTAAATTCTTTTTTAAAATGGTTTGTGTGAGTGATGGTTTTTATGAAGCTGCGATCTTGGAAGTTCACATCAAAGATTTATTGAGTCTTTTGTGCAAACCAAACAGAAAGTAATTAACTAATAATTCCGTAAACTATTTTTGTATGAAAAAAATTAAGCTTTGTTTATTTACCATCATCACAATCGCAATTATGCAATCATGCTCTACAAAGTCAGAAGCTGGATATTATAAGGGTTATGAAATCCCTTCTTATGAGGTTATAAAACGAGTTGGTGACATCGAGTTTCGAAAATATGAACCAACCTTGGTGGCAGAAGTTGAGGTGAATGGAGATCGAAAAGAAGCCGCAAAAGAAGGATTCATGACTTTAGCTCGCTATATTTTTGGTAAAAATATGGCCGAGAAAAAAGTGGAAATGACTTCGCCGGTTTCACAAGTTGATGTCTCAGAAAAAGTAGCAATGACTAGCCCGGTAAATCAAATTCATGAGGGAGAGAAAAAGTGGCTAATTCAATTTGGTATGCCAAAAAAATATAGCCTAGAGAACTTGCCGCGACCAAAAGATGATAGGATTAAATTTAAGTTAACCGAATCAAAAAGAGTTATCGCAATTCAGTTTCCTGGAATGTGGTCAGACGAGAAATTCAGCAAAAAAAGAGATGAGTTGAATCGTTTTATTAAAGACCAAAATATTACAACCAAAGGCTCTGAAATTTTAGCATATTACGATGATCCATTCACTTTCCCTTGGAATCGCCGCAATGAAATTATTTGGGAGATTAAGTAGTCAAATTATCAAATTATAACACATTGAGTAAGACTAGATTAGCGATAATTGGAGCTGGTTTTTCTGGAATTTATCTGGGGCAAGAATTGCGAGAATTTTTTGAGGTAAAAATCTTCGAAAAATCTCGTGGCTGTGGAGGCAGGATGTCCACTCGCTATTCAGGAAATTTATTATTTGATCACGGCGCTCAATATTTTACCGCAGAAAACGAAGATTTTGAAAAATTCCTCGATCCTTTTATTGCCTCAGGATTCGTCTCTAGATGGCGGGGTGATGTGATCACTTTCAAGTCTGGTAACATAATTGCCTCGCGTCGAAATGAAGAGAATTATCTTGTCGCCTCTCCAAACATGAATAGTCTTTGCAAAAAACTAGCTGATGATCTCGATATTTCCTTAAATAGCGAAGTTGCCCCAATAATAACCAAACATAGTGGCGGAAGGCATTTGGAAGATAAAAATGGTAACGATCTTGGCTTTTATGACCTTATCATCTCTACAGCTCCAATAGTTCAAACGAAGAATCTTTTTGGTAATCAAATTTCAAAAGATCTCGAGACTAAGACTGTTTTTACTTCACCTTCTTTCGTCACAATGATTGGCTTTAATCACCAATTAAACTTGGATTGGATTGCTGCTGAAGTTGAGAATCTGCCCATAAAACTAATTAGCTTTAACTCCAGCAAGCCGGGTCGCGACAAAAATGTGAGCTGTTTTGTAATTCATTCGCAAGATGAATGGGCTTCAGAGCATTTAGAAGATGATGTTTTAAGTGTTGAGAAAGTTTTGGTAAAAAACTTTGAAGAATTAACAGGAATTTCCTGCGAAAAAGCTGATTACATAAGCACTCATCGTTGGCGCTATGCCTCATCTAATAATTCTAAAAAAATTGAACCATTCTTTGATCATGATCTTGGTCTTGGAGCTACAGGAGATTGGGTTTGTGGCTCTAAAATTGAAGATATCTGGCTTTCGGCAAGAAAATTATCTCAACTCATAAAAGCAACAAATTCACAGTAACAGAATTGATCTAGCCAAAAATCTGGTTGAAAAAATCTCATCAGCAAATTGCCAGCAAATCTTTTTATTAATGGCTTAGCAATGAGTTGTTATGAAACTTCCAACTCGAAAATTTTTGGAGAAAATTACCATCCAACAAATCACAACTCTCCTCAAAAAATAATTTGATCAACTTTAGCTGATCATAAGGAGCTTTGGCAATTGCATTGCACTTAATTTCAGCGATGCCCAAAGCGCCATCAACACCATTCTACCTAAATTTAAGATTGGCTTAAATTCTCGCCACTTAAAGCTGTTAATTTGACCGATGCTAAAGCAATTCGATGATTTTTGAGTACATCTCCATCTTGTGCAAACTCGGGTTTAACGGCATCAATAAATCTACTTGCAGCCTTACCGGTATCGGTCGGATTAAATTGTGCATTTTGACGTTCCTGCTCCGTCAGTATCCTTGACTCTGAATTCGGCATAAATTCTTTCCAGGCATTTGCGTATTGTTGCACATTTGTATTGTTGTAAATATCCGGCTTCTTCTCCCCATCTTCGTGCCCCATACCCCAAGTATAAGCAAGAAATCCAAGTGCTATAATTATGCCGAGTGGAGAAGGAGTTACTAAGGCCAAGGCGAGAGCTGTTGATGCCCTAGCTGAATTAGGAGTAAGCTCCATTGCGCTATTCCAGGCATCTCTGTTTCGATCTCTAATCTTTTGTCCTTCTTCTAGAATTAGTTTTTTTTCATCCTCGCTAGATTGCTGATTTGACAATTTCTCTTTATTTTCCCCTTCTTCGATTTCCCCCTGCGCTTCTTGTATGAGTTTTGAAAAATTTCTTCTAAAACCAGAATAAATTGCCTCAAAAACCTTTAAGACTTCTTCGTATGATGACATTGTATTGCCAACCGCCTCAAGAATTAATCTAGAAATTTCTTCTCGATCCTTTTTGGAGTAATCATCTTCTCCAAGAAAAACAAAATTCTTTTTGAGTAAATCGATTATGCCGAACTTTTCCTCCTCCCCAATCTCATCTGATTTTATTACATCTGCGATAATGCTGGCAAAAATCTTTAATCCAGAATCATTGGATGCTTCTTCTATTTCGAAAATATTATCAAGTTTTGCTTTGTAGTCTTTAGAGCCGTCTTCGAGGACTATATTTATATTTTCGAAAGCTTCTTTTGCTTTTGATTGATCGAATTGAATTTGATCTGGATTTCCGCCTACGATTTTTTGAACTACACTAACAAACTTTCGATCTATTACGATAACTCTATCAGCAATCTCACTTCCGTTGGGATCACTCGTTCTTTTGATGAATTCTTCAAGCATGATAAACTTGATTTAGTGAGGATGGACTTGATGTGGTCAAGTTTTGAACTTTAAGGATTTTATAATTCACAAATTATTTTTTATATCGATTGAAAGAATAATGGATTAAAGATTTCTAAATCCATTTGACCAGCGCTGCATTCAAAATTTTTGATATTGGTAACATCCAATTAGTGAAGCAAAAAAGGCTCCGTGGCCAATATCAACTTTTAAATCTTTGAAAAAATAGGATTGTTTATTGGAAAGGCATTTTAGCGAACTTTCAAGACCGGGCTAGAATCTCTTCAATGATATTTTTGTAAATAAAATAAAAAAACCCGCAACTCTGCACTGGCTCATCGCAATGATGGATCTAAGTTTAATAAAGATCGATTTGTGTTTTTTGCTTCAATTCAAGTAGGCCTTACGGAATTTAGTAAAAATCGCACAATGCCGAAAAAGAAGCCGCTGCAGAGATTAATAATTTTTTCACTAAATTCCTCGCCACTTATTAAAATAATGGCGCACTAGTTTTTGAATTAGCTATTAAACATTGAACCTAAAATGAAACACATCCCCATCTTGCGTAATATACTCCTTGCCTTCGAGCCTTAATTTTCCCGCGTTCTTTGCACCTTCTTCGCCGTTACAAAAAATGTAATCAGGGTAGGAAATTGTTTCGGCGCGGATGAAGCCTTTTTCGAAATCAGTATGAATTACGCCGGCTGCTTTTGGTGCAGAACTGCCTTTTTTTAAAGTCCAAGCGTGACATTCTTTTGGGCCAACGGTGAAGAAAGTTATTAACTCCAAAAGTGAGTAAGAATTTCTGATGATCTGCGCAAGGCCGGTTTCGCTGAGTCCAACTGATTCTAAAAATTCTTTTTTCTCTTCTTCGGTTTCAAGCGAAGCAACTTCTGCCTCAATTTGTGCGCAGATTTTTAAAACTTTGTAACCACTTGCCATGCAAAATTCTTCGACTTTTTGTGAATGTATATTTCCGGCAAGTTCGTTTTCTTTCAAGTTACAGACAAAAAGTTGTGGCTTAGAACTAATTAGCTGCAGCTCACGTAGAATTTTTACTTCTTCTTCTGACTTTATTTCTACTGCGCGCGCCGCTTTACCTTCTTTTAAAACTTCAATTACGCGTTTAGCAATTTCGACTTGGGCAGCAACCTCTTTTTCTTGTTTCGCTTTTTTTTCCATCGAAGGAATTCTTTTTTCTAAACTTTCGAGATCAGCGATGATCAGCTCGAGTTGAATTAATTCGATGTCGCGCATTGGATCAACCAAGCCTTCAACATGAGTAATATTTTCATCTTCAAAGCAACGCACAACGTTAATAATTGCGTCAACTTCACGAATGTGCGAAAGAAATTTATTACCCAATCCTTCTCCTTTACTGGCTCCGCGTACGATTCCGGCAATATCAACAAATTCAATTTGCGCCGGAATTAATTCTTGCGATCCGGCGATCTTTGCCAATTTTTCCATGCGCTCATCAGGAACATTCACGCGACCGATATTCGGCTCAATCGTACAGAAAGGATAATTTGCTGCCTGTGCTGCAGCAGTTTGCGTAAGCGCATTAAATAAAGTTGATTTGCCGACGTTAGGAAGTCCGACTATTCCGCATTGAAGAGACATTGGTTTTTGGTTTTAGATTTGAGATCTAGAGCACCATAAATCATAAATCACAAATCACAAATCACGCAGTCGGCACAACTAAGATTGACATCAGAAAAAATTAACAACCTAAAAAGAGCTTTGATGTTTTAGTGAAAGAACTGGGTATTAAAAAGATGTCGCAAACAAAAACTATTATGCTGCAAAGTTTAAAAATAACCCAACGATTCTTTGTCAGAGCTTAAGCCTTTATTCAGAAGAGCTTAAAAAATAGCGAGATGGTCTAATTTAATAAGACAAAATAGTCACTAAATCAGCATTGTTCACGTCTTCTACCATCGACACTAGCACGGAATCCTTATTAACTTTGCGCACAACTCCAGCAAGAAGACCTGGTGGTAAAGTATCTCCATCTCCTGAGGTAAAAATCATCTCATCAACTTGAATATCGTGATTCTTCGGCAAATACAAAATTTCCATCATGCCACTGCCGTTACCAGCTAAAATGCCTTTGGCTCTGGCTTGAGAGGTAATAACGGGAATTCGCGAAATCGCATCATTCAGCAAAAAAATATGTGATTTATTTTCATAAACTTCAGCAACTCTTCCGATCACACCGCGCTTTCCAGTAACAATCTCGCCCTCTTTCAAGCCGCGATCTTCTCCGGCATCAATAAAAATTTTCTGATTAAAAAGTGGGCGCGATCTTCCAATAATTTGTGCAACTTTGAAATTCGCACTTTTTGATGAGACAAACTGTAGCATCTCACGCAGATTTTTATTCTCTTGGTGGATGTTCAGTGATTTGATATAGAAAGATCTGAGTTTTTCCAACTCTTCTTTAAGATTTTTATTTTCTTCTTTAGCTCGCACTAACTCGCCAAAGTCAGTAACTAAGCTGAAGGCGGCGTTAAATGGAAAAGCAGCAAACTTCGCAATTGGCACGGAAATATTAACAAATACCGAAGAAACATCCCGAGAAAAATCATGATCAACTTTAGAAACAATCAAACAAATCACGCATAAGAAGCTAAAAAAAACAGTTTCGATTTTGTTAAAAACCAAACCGAAACTGTGCTTTATACTATAATTTACTCGCTTGTTACTGAAGTTGAGATGCTGCACTAATCTTGTCTGAAGAGAGTTGCTCTAAACATCTTGGTATTTTCAAGAACCTTACCACAACCATTAACCACGCAAAGCAAAGGATCTTCAGCAACAAAAACTGGCAGGCCCGTTGCTTGACGAACGACGTAATCAAGATTTTTCAAAAGAGCTCCGCCGCCAGAAAGTACGATACCGCGCTCAACAATGTCAGAAGAAAGTTCTGGAGGGGTGCATTCGAGTGCAACTTTAATTGCGTTAACAATTTGTTCGACTGGTTCCATCAAACTTTCAGCGATTTGTCTTTCGGTCAAAATCATTTCTTTTGGAATGCCATTAGAAAGATCGCGACCTTTAACTTCTATAGTAGCACCATCTCCTTCTTGTGGTGGACAAGCTGCGCCGATTGTTTTTTTGATACGCTCTGCGGTTGATTCTCCGATCAATAAATTGTGGTAACGACGAATGTAAGCGATGATAGCTTCATCCATTTTATCACCGCCGACACGCACAGAGCGTGAGTAAACGATGCCCCCAAGAGAAAGAATTCCAACTTCAGTTGTGCCGCCACCAATGTCGACAATCATTGAACCTGTAGGCTCAGTAACAGGGAGATTTGCACCGATCGCTGCTGCCATCGGCTCTTCGATCAAGTAAACTTCATTAGCACCAGCACCTTCTGCAGCATCTTGAATCGCTCTTCTTTCGACTGGAGTTGAACCAGATGGAACGCAAATAATGATTAGTGGACCAAGCCAACTCTTGGCTTGGTTTACTTCGCGAATAAAATATTTAATCATCTCCGCAGCGATTTTGAAATCTGCAATCACACCATCTTTAAGTGGACGAATGGCGTCGATCTTTGCTGGAGTGCGCCCTAGCATCATCTTCGCTGTGCCACCGAAAGCGCATGGGATCAACTTTCCGCCCTCATGCAATACTGCAACAACTGACGGCTCGTTTAAAACCACTCCCTGACCGCGCACATAAACCAGAGTATTAGCCGTGCCGAGATCGATCGCGATATCTTTTGAGGTGAGTGAGAAAAATTTTGAGAAAGAAAACATAATTAAATTTTATTTAGCTTATCGAGGCAATTAATATAAGCGATTGCTGACGCTGTAAGCACATCAGTGTCCGCGCCACTTGCAGAAAAAATTCGATTATTCTGTTTTAAACGCACAACAACATTTGCTTGTGCGTCAGTTCCTTCGGTCACTGCTTGAACCTGATATAAATCAAGATTGGCGCTGTGAGGAATGAGTTTTTTGATGGCAGAGAAGATGGCGTCGACCGGCCCTTCGCCTGATCGGAAGGTAGTTTCGACTTCATCGCTGTCAATTTTTATTTTGATCAAAATTTCCGCAATTTTGTGACTTCCGCATTTCACTTCGAGCTCAACTAATTGATATCGCGACTTGCTGTTTACAAGTGAATCATCGACCAAAGAAATTAGATCCTCATCGAGAATTTCTTTTTTTTTGTCGGCCAAATCTTTGAATTTTTTGAAGGTAGAATCGAGTGCTTCGTTGCTGAGCTCATAGCCGATTTCTTTGATCCGATCTTTGAAGGCCGCGCGACCAGAAAGTTTACCAAGTCGCAACTGTATTTTCTCCAAACCAACAGATTGCGGCGTCATTATTTCGTAAGTCTCTCGATGCTTGAGAACGCCATCTTGATGAATTCCACTTTCATGCGCGAAGGCGTTGGCTCCTACAATTGCCTTGTTCGGTTGAATTGTAAAACCGGTGATAGTCGAAACTAATTTTGAAACGCGAGAAATCATTGTGGCGTCGATTCCGGTTTCAACTTTGTAAAAATCACCACGCGTTTTGATCGCCATCACAATTTCTTCGAGCGCTGCATTTCCAGCACGTTCGCCAATGCCATTTATTGTGCATTCAATCTGCCTAGCTCCTGCCAGCATTGCCGCCAAAGAATTCGCAACTGCAAGACCGAGATCATTATGGCAATGCGCTGAAATTACTGCCTTATCGATGTTTTTTACGTTGTTTTTAATCGCTAAAATCAAAGCAAAATATTCATCTGGCGTTGTGTAACCTACAGTGTCTGGAATATTGATTGTATTAGCTCCGGCACTAATCGCTGTTTCAATCGCTTTGAATAAAAAATCAGGCTTTGAACGCGTTGCGTCTTCCGGCGACCAATCAACTTCTGCACAAAGATTTCGTGCCAAAGAAACGCTTTCTTTAATTAAATCCAACACCTGATCTTCACCCATTTTTAACTTGAATTCCATGTGGATTGGCGAAGTGGCGATGAAGGTATGAATACGCGGCCTTGCTGCAGGTGCGATAGCTTCCGCCGTTCTTTCAATGTCAGATTTTTTAGCGCGCGCTAAGCCACAAATTGTTGAATTTTTAATAACCGAAGCGATGCGATGAACTGCAGCAAAATCACCATTGGAAGCCGCCGGAAAACCCGCTTCAATTACATCAACACCCATTTTTTCTAATGTTTTCGCAATCAATAATTTCTCTTCCAAATTCATTGTCGCACCTGGAGCTTGCTCACCATCGCGCAAAGTTGTGTCAAAAATAATGACTCGCTCTTTAGACATTTTCTAAGAAATTTTGATTGGAAATTTGTCCGCAAATTACAGGTTTAAGCAGCTAATTGTAAACTTCTTTCTCTCCTAAAAATGCTCAAAAAAAATGACCTTGTCGACATTGTATCACCAGGAATGGCGTGTACTCGTGATGAATTAGAAAAAATAAAAAATTACATAAAAAAAATCGGATTAACACCAAGAATTTTTTTAGAAAAAGAAACAAGTGTCAGCAAAAAATTAACTCACGAATTTGCTTCAATTCGCCCCGAAATACGCTTCGAACAATTAAAAAAATCCATAGAAAGCAAAGATTCAAAAATAATTTGGTGTACCCGTGGAGGCTACGGCAGCGCTGAAATTTTGCCTATGCTACAAAAAATGAAAAAACCAAAAACACCAAAAATTTTCATCGGATTTTCTGATATTTCTGTGCTAAATACTTTTTTAATTCAGCAATGGAACTGGCGAGTGATTAGTGCGCCGATGATTATCCAGCTTTCTTGCGAAACTGTTTCAAAAAAATCTGAAAAAGGAATCTTGGATTTAATTTTTGGCAAAACCAAAGAGTTAAAATATTCACTAAAAACTGGTGGACATCAAATATCAGCGCCAATCGTCGGTGGCTGTATTTCTGTTTTAAATAATAATTTCGGCACCAAAAATCAGCTCGACTGGGAAAAGAAAATTCTCTTCTTAGAAGATGAAGGAGAGGATGGAGAGAGGCTTGATCGCTACTTCCATCAGATCGTAACGATCACTAAAGAAACAAAGAAAAAACCGCGCGCAGTGGTCTTGGGAAATTTTCTTAAAGCCAATCTGCACGGCACACCCAAAGCGAAAAATATCGAAATAGCGATCAAAAAATTCACTGAAAAATTAGTCGGAATCGCGCCAGTTTTTCAGGAAAAAACCAAATGCCTCGGACATGGTAAGAACATGTTACCTCTATTATTGGGAGCCAAGACAGAAATTACTGCGGATGGATTTTTGATTCAAAAAATTAATCCCTAAATTTTCCATCTCTCTGAAGATGGCAATCCAAAATGGGTTAGTCGTTTATTCTTGGTGCTCAATCCTAGATCCGCAAATTAATAGGGATGACGCGTAAAGAACGAGAAAACAAATAAATATAACTAATTTTGTGACCAATCTTACACATCTGACAAAAGAAGAATTACTTTCTGAGCTCGCAAAGTTAGGCGAGCCTAGCTTTCGCGCCAAGCAGATTTGGAATTGGATTTATGCTCGCGGCGTTAAATCTTTTGATGAAATGACCAATATCAAAAAAGAATTACGCATAACTCTGACACAAAATTTTTCACTCGAGCGACCGAGAATTTCTAAAGATTTTATCTCTCTCGACGGCACTAGAAAATTTCTCGTAAAATTTCCTGATGACCGCGAAGTTGAGGCGGTTTTCATTCCCGAAGAAAGCCGCGGCACCCTCTGCATCTCATCTCAAGTCGGTTGCACATTAGCCTGTAAATTCTGTCACACTGGCACGCAAACCTTGGTTAGAAATTTAGAATTCCACGAAATCGTTGCACAAATTTTACTCGCCAAAGATTTAATTAATGATTGGGACCAGGGTAATCGTAAACTCACCAACATAGTATTCATGGGCATGGGCGAACCTTTTTTTAATTACGAAAATGTCGCAAAAGCAGTAAAAATTTTAAATGATGAAGAGGGAGTTGGTCTCTCTGCACGTCGCATTACCATTTCAACTTCTGGGTTAGTTCCAGAAATTTTACGTAGCTCAACTGAGCTAAAAACAAATTTGGCAATATCACTTCACGCCACAAATGATGAACTTCGAACTGACATCATGGCGATCAATAAAAAATACCCGCTCAAAGATTTGCTCGCAGCTTGCAAAACTTACAATCGCGAAAATCCGAATCAGAAAATAACCTTCGAATATGTGATGCTTAATGAGGTGAATGATCACGAAAAACACGCGAAGGAATTAATCGATTTAATCAATAAATTTAATCTAAACGTGAAGATTAATTTAATTCCTTTTAATCCATGGGATGGTTGTGGCTATGGGCGCAGTGGCAATAATCGAATTGAAAACTTTCAAAAAATTTTAAAAAATGCTGGGCTAATTTCGCCGATTCGTAAGACTCGAGGCGACGATGTGATGGCCGCTTGTGGGCAGTTAAAATCATTGTCACAAAGACCAAAACGAACTAATTAATTCTTCCTGAATTCTTGTTGATCAAGCGATGGAGAAAAAATAAGGCACTCAACTTTAAGCAAAATTCTCACCAAGGCGGGCGATTCAGAAAAACAAAACTCAAATGCAAATTTTTTTTATCCTTCTTTCACACGAACTCAGAATTAATTTTCGCCAAACCTCACGAATTTTGGCGAGTTTTTTATTCTTCTTAATTTTTCTCTCGAGTTTCTCCTTACTCTCGCAAGGTCAAGACAGTTTGATCATTATTTTGTTTTCCCTGCTTTCTTGTTTGATTTTTTCTTCCGCTGAATTTTTGAAAAAAGATTTTGAGTCGGGCGCAAGTGAACAAATTTTAATTTCTTGCGAAAATTTTGAGAGTTTCATCGCCGCGAAAATGCTGGCTAATTGGCTCGTTTGTTGCGTGCCAATCATTGTAATTTCTAGCTTAATTCGACCCGATCTTTTTCTTCTGATTATTTTAGTGAGCTTGCTTGTTAACTTTATTTGCTGCTTCTGCGGCACGCTTTCGATTTTAGGCAATGCCGCTCCGATGATTGCCGCTCTAGCTCTTCCGCTGATTATTCCAATTTTGCTAATCGCCCTTGGCGATGTTGTTAATAGTTTAAAATTACTTGTTGGACTTTGCTTCTTTCTTGCCCCGATTTTAATTTTTGCGACCGCAAAAATCGTTAGGATAGCACACGAGTAATCGCCGAATTCAATCTCGTTACCACTTCATAATTTATTGTCTGCGACCAATCTGCCCAATCATCCGCAGTAATTTCAGATTTACCGTCTTTACCAATAATTGTCACCACGTCGCCTATTTTTGCTTCCTTGACATCGGTTACATCAATCACAATTAAATTCATGGTAACTCGACCAATTTGCGGAACTTTTTTGCCCCGCAAAATCACCTGACCTCTTCCTGAACTAATGCGCGCAATACCATCATAGTAACCAATCGGCAGCACGGCAATTTTTGAATCACGCTCTAGAATGTGGGTACATTCGTAAGAAATCGCACTGCCCTTTGGCAAAGACTTCAGCTCGGCGATTTTTGCTCTCCAGCTTAAAACCGGTTCGAGCTTAACTAATTTTTCTCTTTGCGATGAAGGCCACAAGCCGTAAAGCGAAATACCGATTCTAACCATGTTAAAATCGGGATAATTTTTGCCATAAATTGTTCTGGCACTTGCAGAATGATGAACCAAAGGACAATTCAACTCCTCTTGCCAGCGCAGTAATTCTTGAATCTGTTTTTGGCTATAATCATCAAATTTAGTTTTATCGGCAGCAGCAAAATGGGCGTAGACTCCACAAAGTTTTAGCGGAGTTTTTTTAAGTAGAGCGGAAAGTTTTTTTAAATCAGAAGAAGCGAAGCCGTCGCGCCCCATGCCTGTGTCGACGCAGATATGGGCTTTTAGGTTTTTCTTAGCTTTTTGTAAAATATCGAAGGTTGAAATTGTGACTTCGATATCATGTTTGATCGCTAAATTAATTTGCTCAGAAGAAATGCGAGACATCACCAACAAAGGCTTTTTGACTCCTTGCTTACGTAAAAAAATCGCATCTTCAAGAGAGAAAACCGCTAAATAATCAACTTCATTTTGAATAGACAACACAACCTCTAAAAGCCCATGCCCGTAAGCGTTAGACTTCAACACCGCCATAAATTTTGCCTTTGGCTTCAACTGTTTTTTGATCTGCGAGATATTATTTAGAAGCGCCTTTTTATTGATCTCAATCCAAGTCTGCATGGGAAGAATATTAAAAAGTCTCGGCGCCGAGAGAATAAGAGTTTTTTATAAATCTGGCGGAAAATTAGATAGAGAGTGGTGCCGCAGCCTAAAAAATCGATCTTGAATTAATTCTAAAGCGATCTTTTTTGCTCAACAACTTCGTAGCACTCGACTATGTCTTTTTCTTTGATGTCGTCGTAGTTTTCGAAGGCGATACCGCACTCAAAACCAGTCTTAACTTCCTTCACATCGTCCTTGAAACGCTTGAGCGTTTTTAATTCACCATCGTGAATCACGATATTGTCGCGCAGTAGTCGAGCTCTGGCATTGCGCTTGAGGACCCCATCAATAACGTAAGATCCCGCTACCTTTCCAGAACCAGAAACTTTGAAGACTTGGCGGATTTCAGCGCGGCCTAAATGCTCTTCATTCTGAACTGGGGTTAACATGCCAGTGAGCAATAATTTCAAATCATCAACTAGATTATAGATGATTGAGTAGTAGCGAATTTCGATGCCTTTTGATAGCGCCATTTCTTTTGCTGAAGAGTTAGCGCGAACGTTAAAACCAACAATCATGGCACCAGATGCGGCAGCAAGAGAGATGTCGGAATCAGAAACTCCGCCAGTTGCTGAATGCACAACTTTAATCGCAACTTCTTCATTATTTAATTTAGCCACCGTTCCAATGATAGCCTCAACTGAACCGTGCACATCGCCTTTGATGATGATGTTCAAATATTTTAATTTTCCTTTACCGGATTCTTTAAAAATATCGGAGAATGATCTGGCAGAATTCTTCAATGCCTTGATTTCTTTTTCTTTGCGTGAGCGGTAAGAAATAATTTCGCGAGCCTGTCTTTCTTCATCAACTTCGAAGAATTTATCTCCGGCATTTGGAGCGCTGTCTAAGCCGAGAACTTCAACTGGAACCGAAGGAGTCGCTGATTTTACTATATTTCCAAGATCGTCAGACATTTTTCTAACACGACCAAAAGAGGTGCCAACAACGATTAAATCAGAGGTATCCAACGTTCCTTTTTGTACGATTAATGTCGCCACAACACCACGCGCTGGATCAATTCTCGATTCAAGCACTACGCCACTTGCTTTGCCTTCATATTGCGATTTGAGATCAAGCACTTCCGCTTGCAACAAAATCGCCTCTTCAAGCTTTTCAAGATTTTTCTTAGTCTTTGCTGAGACAGGAATGAACATTACGTCACCGCCCAAATCTTCACAGACAACATTGTGCGCGAGGAGTTCTTGTTTTACGCGCTCTGGATCTGCACCAGGTTTATCGATTTTATTTACAGCTACGATCATCGGCACATTTGCTGCTTTGGCATGATTGATGGCTTCGATTGTTTGCGCTTTAACTCCATCGTCAGCGGCAACTACTAGCACGACGATGTCGGTAACATTTGCACCGCGTGAACGCATTTCAGTAAAGGCTTCATGGCCAGGAGTATCAAGAAAAGTAATAAATTTTCCGCCAACGGCTTTGACGCGAGAAGCGCCAATATGCTGAGTAATTCCGCCATGCTCACGCGCAACAACATTGGTCTCACGCAAAGCGTCGAGCAAAGAAGTTTTACCGTGATCGACGTGACCCATAATTGTAACGATCGGAGCACGCGCTAAGAAATCGTGATCTTCGCCACCTTCTTCAAGAATATTTTCAACATCAGAATGTGAAGTGCGTTTTGCCTTGTGACCAAATTCAGTGATGATGATTTCCGCGGTATCTGCGTCAACGGCTTGGTTACTGGTTACAACCATTCCCATGGCAAAAAGTTTTTTAACTACATCGCCAACTTTTTCAGTCATGCGCTCAGCTAAATCGGCGACACTAATTAATTCTGGAATGACAACTTCACGCGAAATTTTTTTGTATTCCTTGGTGGAAACTTGCTCTTGATGTCTGTTTTTTCCTTTTTTGCGTTTATGTCCTGAGCCATCATCATCGGAATGAGTATCGATGACGTAGGTCATTCTACGGGTATTTACGCGCTCTTCTTTGAAGCTTGGTTTCTTTTTAGCTTCTTCCTCAAAGCTCTTTTTTACCGGAGCGGCTGGTAATTTTTTTTGCTTCTTTTTGTCGCGCTCTTCTCTTTCTTTAGATAGGCGTTGTTGCTCTTGTTTTCTTCTTTCTTCAGCAAGTTTTTCGCGCTCTTCTTTTTGACGATTAGCAACATCGACGCTTTGTCTAATTTTGCTGCGCACGTCAAACTGATCTAATTTGTAGTCGGGTACATTATTCTGCTTCACCTCAACAACCGGAGCTGGCTCAACGATATTTTCTTCAACAACGACTTCTTCCACCTTAACTACTTCTTCGCTTTGAGTTTTTTTATTTGCTCTGCTTAGAATTTCATGAGTTTTGATTTCACTTTTAACATCAACAGAACTTGAAACAGCTCTCATTCTGGCTTCAAATTCATTTTTACTTAGCCCAACAATATCTCGATCTTCACCTGGCCTTGAGTCTCTCTTACGCCCTTTGATGGTAACTTGAACCGAAGAACTACCGAGTTTTTTTTCGGTATTAGTTTTTACGGCAAGGCTCTGAGTGCTAACTGGAGTTGATAGCTTAAGAGTAAGGCGCGAACGCGTTGTGTTTTGGTTATTTTCGTCTGTCATTATTTACGAATTTTTCTGAAGAAATTCCTCGGCTCTACGTTTAACTTCGCCAGCAATGTCTTCGTCAAAACCTTCGATTGAAGCAATTTCAGAAACATCAGATTGAGCCAGAGAATCAACGGTTAGGAACCCTTCAGAAGCAAGAAGATTTGCAATCATTTCTTCGACGTCTAGAGCTTCAACAAAGAGTTTAGAAGCTTGATTAAATTCAGCGGTACGACGCGCTGATTCTTGCTCGTCGGTCATTACGTCAATTTTGTAACCAACTAATTTTGAAGCGAGTTTAACATTTTGTCCGCCGCGTCCAATCGCTAGGCTGAGCTGGTCTTCTGCCACTACAGCTTCGATCAAATTATTCTCTTCATCAACAACAACCTTACTAACTTTAGCTGGCGTTAGAGCGCTTATTACAAGCTCGGCCACATTTGGTGACCATTTGAGAATGTCGATTTTTTCACCGCGAAGTTCAGAGCTAACTGACTGAACACGAGAACCGCGAATACCAATGAATGAGCCAATAATATCAATATCATCGCGACGAGAATAGATCGCGATTTTAGCGCGAGAACCTGGATCACGAGCAACCGCTTTTACTTCAATATTTCCTTCGTAAAGCTCGGGAACTTCTTGTTCAAAAAGTCTCACCAAAAATTGTGGATGCGTGCGTGATAGGAAAATCTGTGCACCGAATGGCTCTTTGCGCACATCTTCAATGTAGCAGCGAATACGGTCACCAACGCGGAAATTTTCTTTTGGAATTAAACCACTTTCGTGAATCACAGCTTCGTAACCATCGACTTCCATTACGATATTTTTTAGACCAATTTTCTTAACTGAAGCACTAACAATATCGGCAATACGATCCTTGAATTCGTTATATTCTTTATTCTTTTCAGCCTCTTTGACTTTGCGAATAATCTCGTTTCTGGCAACTTGCGCAACAACACGACTGAGATCGATCGGAGGCAATTCTTGCACTACGAAATCACCAATTTCAGCATCGGAATTTTCTTGTTTTGCATGCTTAAGAGTGATGTGGGTACGCACATCAAAATCTTCAACATCATCTTTGGCAACTTGTAGCTTATTGAAGAGTTTTATTTGCCCAGTTTTTCTGTCGATTTTGCAATCGATATCGAGATGGCTGCCGTATTTTTTCTTTGCAGCAAGCTTAATGCCCTCCTCCATCGCTTCAATAATTTCTTGAAGCGAAATGCCTTTTTCGTGCGCGATATTTTCAGCGACCAACAAAATTTCTTTGTTGCCCATGATGGTCAAATTACTAGCCATGTCGTATCGTTATTTGTTAAAAAATTAAGTAAGAGAGAAGGAAATTAAGGTGCAGCTTTAATGATGCGGGATAAGGCATTGGAAGCTATTTAGGCAAAAATTGAAAGCAACTGCTCAATTATTTTTTACCTGTTTTTCAAGCTTTCTGATTTTGCGCTGATCACTAAGGCGTTTGAAAAAATTTTGAATAATAGTCGGAGAGCAAGAAATTATTCCAAAAATGAGCCCGAGAACAAAACAAACAATCATCATCACAAAAACTCTTGTCTGAATTTCAAACGGTAAAGGATGTGTAGAGATTGTAATCACCTCGCGATTGTCGAGCATAAAAATCACCAAACAAACCAAGAGCAATAGAAGTACTACAGAACGAAAAATTCGCAAAATTGATTTTATGAAACCCATTGGGGAATTTATTGCTTTTGTAAGAACAGAATTACGTCGGCACGGTCTTGCGGCTTTTTCAATCCTGGAAAAGCCATTTTAGTTCCCGGCACGTAATCTTTTGGCTTGGTAATAAATTGACCGATTGATTCTGCGTCCCAAGAGCCGCCCTTTGCTCTCATCGCATCAGAATAAGAGAAGGAGGTTGAGGCTCTTTTTCTACCCACAACTCCAAATAAATTTGGTCCAATTTTTGCCGCTTCACCTTTGCCAATAGTATGACAAGTTGCGCATTTTTTAAAAATTTTTGCACCACGATCGAGGTCGGCTAACTTCATCAAAGAAGGGAAATCAACTGGCTTTTCTTCTTTTTTAGCCACCGGCTTTCCATCGGCAGAAAGCTCAATTTCAAAACCTCTTTTGAGCATTTTTTTTGGCTGGTAAAGAAGATTAGCGACGATGATTGCAAAGAGCACTATAGTAATCGGCAAAACAACCACTGGTGCGAATTTTTTAAATTGTAGCTGAAGAAATTCGATAATTTTTTTCATAATTAATCAAACAAAGTAGAGACTGACTTCTCTAAAGAAATGTTGCGGATAGCCTCTCCGAGTAGATCGGAAATGTTAATAATTTTGATATTTTTGACCGACAAAGTTTCTTCCGATGGCTGAATTGAATCGGTAATGACAAGAGTTTTTAGCTTAGAATTGGCAATTCTTTCCGGAGCCTTTCCTGATAAAACACCGTGAGTAATGTAGGCCGAAACTGACTTTGCACCCTTTATTAGCAAGGCTTCGGCTGCGTTACATAAAGTTCCACCAGAGTCGATCATGTCATCGACAATAATGCAATTTTTACCTTCAACTTCGCCAATAATATTCATCACCTCGCTAATTCCAGCACGAGGACGACGTTTATCAACAATCGCTAAATCAGCGCCAATTTTTCCAGCGATTGCTCTTGCCCGCACTAGGCCACCAACATCTGGGGATACTACCACTAAATTTTCTAGCTCAAAATTTTGCTTGATGTCGCGCACAAAAACTGGTGCGGCGTAAAGATTGTCGAGAGGAATATCGAAGAAGCCTTGAATTTGCCCAGCATGTAAATCCATTGTGAGCACCCGATCTGCACCGGCTGAAGTGATTAAATTCGCAACTAATTTTGCAGAAATTGGGGTGCGCGGAGCAACTTTGCGATCTTGTCTAGCATAACCAAAGTAAGGCATTACCGCAGTAATTCTTTTCGCTGAAGCACGACGCAATGCATCAATCACCACCAACAATTCCATGATATTGTCATTGGCTGGGAATGAGGTCGATTGCAAAACAAAAATATCTTCGCCGCGCACATTTTCTTTAATCTCAACAAAGACTTCCATGTCAGCAAAACGCTTAATCTCGACATTAACTAATTTTGAACCCAAATAACTGGCGATATTTTGCGACAAAGATGGATTGCTATTGCAAGCGAGTAACTTCATTTTATTTCAAGAAAATGCTTTAGAAACGAGGCATCGCACGCTAGTAACCGACTTCAATTAATCAACTTTTTCTTTAAAAAAATGGCCGAGATCGAACTTTACGACGTAATCAAAATTCTGCATATCGCCGCAGTAATTTCATGGCTCGCCGGACTTTTATATTTACCAAGAATTTTCGTTTATCACACGCAAGTAGCCGTTGGATCCGAAACTGATAAAATTTTTCAAGTGATGGAGAGGAAGTTGCTGCGCTACATCATGAATCCTGCGATGATTTTGGTTTTTATTTTTGGTTTTTATCTCTCTTCAAAAATCGGCTTTGAATTCATTTGGCTGCACATCAAGTTAACTCTCGTCGCAATACTTACTTTCTATCACCATTTGCTTGGGCGCTGGAGAAAATCCTTTGAAAAAGGCCAGAATAAACACAGCCAGAAGTTTTATCGAATCATCAATGAAGTGCCAATTTTGCTAATTCTTGCTATTGTCGCTTTGGTAATTTTGAAACCTTTCTAAATGCAAAATCTTATCGAAATCACTCCAGAAAAATTCGACGTAATTTTTGATTTGCGCTACGCTTCAGAAAATAATGTTTGTGGTCACAAACTTTATTCTCGTCCTTTCGCTTACATGCATGAAGCCTCTATTGAGGGGATCCTGAAAGCGATTAAGTCAGCAAAAAATTTAGGGCTAAAATTGAAAATCTTCGACACATTTCGCCCGCTCGAAGTACAAAAATACATGTTCAATAAATTTCCCGGCGACTTTGTTTCAAATCCTGAAGATGGAGCCATCCCACATTGTCGCGGTGTAGCCATTGATTTAACTTTAAGTGACTCGCAAGGAAATGACTTAGAGATGGGAACGGATTTCGACAATTTTTCTGAGTTAGCTTTTCACAATTGCGAAAAAATTTCTGCGGAAGCGCAGCACAATCGCTTACTACTTCTTGGCCTTATGACCGCTGCTGGCTTTGATTTCTATTCAAAAGAATGGTGGCATTATCAACTTTTCAAACCGCGTGAATATGAAGTTGTAAATGCTTCACCGGAATTAATTCAACACTCGTTGCGCTAAAAAAAGCCTGCAAATTTGCGGCGGAAATTTCTTCGAATAAATTCTTCTTTCGCTCCTCATCCAAATGAGAAACCACTTCGTCAAAAATTAAAATTGTTGGCTGATTTTTGTAAGCTGATGAAATCCGAGCCCGTGCCAAAGTGATTCCAAGCATGATCGCTTTTTGTTCACCAGTTGAAGAAAGTTTCGCCGAGATATTTTTCTTCAAAAAAATTGCGTCAAAATCTGAGCGATGAACGCCAAATTCAGTTTTAAAACTCACTAGATCGCGCTCACGATTTTCTTTCATTTTGATTTTGTAAAACTCTTCTAGCTGCGCTGCGCTTTGTTTCACTATCATCTCTTCAACTTCGCCAAGAGCACAAAGTTTTGTCTGCGGAAAATTTGACGCAAAAGATGAAATAGCCTTATTGAAAAAATCTATCGCTTCGATCCGAGCTGCTGCGATCGAAACTCCGAGCTCAACGATTTTATTTTCTACCGCATTCAGCCATTTATCGTCGCGATGTTTTTGCAAAATCAGCAATCTTTCGCGGAGTAATTTTTGGTAATTGTTGATACGGCTGGAATGTTCGTGATCAAGGTCGGAGACGATTTTATCCATGTAATCGCGACGCTCACTTTTGCCTGAAATAAAAAGCTGTTCGAGCTGCGGAGTTAAGAAAATAAAATTAATTAAATGACTTCTAAGATCGCTTTGACGCTTAGGACTAACTGGTTCGCCGTTAATTAGTAAAATTTTTTTCTTCTGAATCGCATCAAATGAAACAGCAATTTTCTCGATGAATTCGTGATTAGAGATTTCAGCGTAAATCGTAAAATTTTTCTCGCCGATTTTTATCATTTCGTCAAAATCACTTCCACGCAAAGAGGCGCTGCGACCAAGCAATGTCAGACTTTCAAGAATATTAGTTTTGCCAGCGCCATTTACACCAACGAGCAAAACTGATGATGAAGAAAATTCAATTCTATGCGAGGAGAAATTGCGAAAATTAGAGAGAAAAAGTTTTTGAATTTTAATCATTTTGAGTTGCCGCGTCGCTCTATGAGCTCCTAGTAATGACAAATTAAAACGCTAAATTCTAACCGGCATAATGACGAATACCGAACTCATATTCTTAGCCTCAATCAACGCTGGAGAAGATCCATCTTTGAAACGCATTAGCAGCTCATCATTGTCGATTTGACCGATGATGTCGAGGAGGTAACGTGAGTTGAAACCAGTTTCAATGCGCTCTCCTGAATAGTTCACATCAAGTTCTTCATAAGCGAAAGAGCCGTCATTGGTACTAACTTGTAGACTCAATTTTCCGTTTTCCAAAATCATTTTAACCAAACGATGCTTGTCAGTCGCAACAGTTGAAACACGGTCAACACAATCGAAAAAAGTCTTTTTGTTAATTGACGCAATGAGAGAATTATTCTTTGGTACGACTTTGTCGTAATCAGGAAATTCGCCGTCGATTAGTTTAGAAATAATAGTCGCCTGACCTGCCACCACTTTGATTTTCACGCGCGAAATTGCGAAGCGCACTTCCTTCGTTGCCTCGATAATTTTACGAATTTCAGCGACGGATTTTTTTGGTAAAATCACGCCAAAAGGAGTTTTTAAATCAATGTCAGCAAAAGAAAGAGCGAGCCTGTGGCCATCGGTGGCAACAGTGCGCAAACTGAAATTTGTACCTTGCTTTATGGCATGTAAATAAAGGCCATTGAGATAGTAACGAGTTTCATCACTCGAAATTGCGAAGCGTGTTTTTTCAATCATTCGCATTAAATCTTCTGACTTAATTGTGATTTCTTCGCCCAATTCACCTTCCGATAAATTTGGAAATTCTGTCGCATCGATGCAAGGCAAGCTATATTTCGATTTGCCGGATTTAATCTGTAAAATCGTCGGACTTTCTTGCGAAATCATTATCGCACCTTCCGGAATTTTACGCACGATGTCAAAAAACATTTGCGCCGGAACCGTAGTCACTCCGCTCTTCTTCATATCTGCTTCAAAAGTCGCGGTAACAAGAATATCCATGTCAGTTGCTGACAAAATTACCTTGTCACCTTCCTGCGTTTTTTGAGCTTCGATTTTAATATTTTGTAGAACAGGAATTGTGTTCTTTCTTTCTACCGCACCACTCACATTTGAGATGGCTTTAAGTAATGACTGCTTTGCTACTTCGAACTGCATGTTTTTAGTTTTTCTATTGATTAACTGACTTTTGGGATGAGGCCTTCGCTGATTGCACTAGCTGCTGAGCCGCTTTGCGCTGAAGGTTTTCTAATTTCTTTGCCTGCAAGTAAATCTTTAATTTCCTCGCCACTCAAAGTTTCATATTCAAGTAAAGCTCGAGCCAATTTTTCCAAATCGTCTTTTCTCTCGTTAAGGATTTTTTTGGCTTCTGCAAGACCTTCGCTAATTATGCGCTTAACTTCTTCGTCAATGATTCTGCCAGTTTCTTGCGAATAAGGTTTGTTGGCGGCGTAAAATCTTGAACCGTCATCTTCGCCGTAATCGATCGCTCCAACTTTATCGCTTAGACCCCATTTTGTAACCATTGCGCGCGCCATTGAGGTTGCTTGCTGAATATCGGAAGAAGCACCCGTTGTAACTTGCTCATAGCCAAAAATTAATTCTTCAGCGGCACGTCCGCCGAAGGCAACGATTAGATCATCTTTGAGTTTTGCGCGCGTAACTGAGAAGCGATCATACTCCGGAAGACGCATAACCAAACCTAGAGCGCGGCCACGTGGGATGATTGTTGCTTTGTGGATAGGATCAGAATTTGGACAGTTAAGTGCGGTGATCGCATGACCAGCTTCGTGGTAAGCTGTAAGCTCTTTTTCCGATTTTTGCATCACCATCGATTTGCGTTCCGTACCCATCATAATTTTATCTTTGGCATCTTCGAAATTTTGCATCGTAACCATTTTCTGATTGAAGCGCGCAGCAGTGAGTGCCGCCTCATTAACCAGATTGGCAAGATCTGCCCCGGCAAAACCAGGAGTTCCGCGCGCTAAAGTTTTTACATCAATATCTGAGGCGGCGACAATTTTTTTAATGTGAACGCCAAGAATTTGTTCACGTCCGATAATGTCAGGATTTGGCACGGTAACTTGTCGATCGAAACGCCCAGGACGAAGCAAGGCCCGATCTAGAACATCGGGGCGATTTGTCGCCGCAATAATTACAACACCTTCATTGTCAGAAAATCCGTCCATCTCAACAAGCATTTGGTTGAGAGTTTGTTCGCGCTCATCATTTCCACCACCAACTCCAGAACCG
The DNA here is from genome assembly GCA_903870105.1 of uncultured Alphaproteobacteria bacterium. Taxonomy (GTDB): domain Bacteria; phylum Pseudomonadota; class Alphaproteobacteria; order Rickettsiales; family UBA1997; genus UBA2645. The sequence goes on from CAIQBQ010000041.1 coordinate 27,344, forward strand.
CGATGACGACCGACAGCATCGATCTCATCGATAAAAACAATGCAAGGTGCAGATTTTTTTGCCTGCTCAAACATGTCGCGCACACGACTCGCACCGACGCCGACAAACATTTCAACGAAATCAGAACCAGAAATTGAAAAGAATGGAACTCCTGCTTCACCAGCAATGGCACGGGCTAGCAAAGTTTTACCAGTTCCTGGAGAGCCGATTAATAAACAGCCGCGCGGAATTCTTGCGCCAACATCTACGTATTTTTTTGGATCTTTTAAGAAGTCGACAATTTCGGTGAGTTCTTGTTTTGCCTCATCAATCCCAGCCACATCGCCAAAAGTAACTTTGCCTTTGCTTTCCTGTAAAAGTTTAGCGCGCGATTTGCCAAATCCGAAAGCGCCGCCGCGTCCACCACCGCCAGCACTGCGCGAAAAATAAATCCACAAACCAACCATCACAAGAAGAGGAAGCCAGCCAATAATTCCGGCAACTATCTTGTCTGATTTACTAACTAAAGGCACGGCATTAATCTCCACGCCCTTCTCCTGCAAGGTAGAAACGAGATCAGGATATTCAGGAAGATAGGTATAAAACTGCGAACCATCTTTCATTTTACCATTCAAATCACTGCCTTTGATATCAACAGAAACCACTTCGCCCGCATCAACCTTTTTCATAAATTCGCTGAAGACTAACTTATTTCCAGCTGCGCCATTCGGGTCGTTAATTAAGCTCGATATAACCAGTACCACAGCAAAAATAATCGCCCAAGTTAAGAAGTTTTTTCCGGAATTTTTCATTAAAAGAGATTTTAATTTAGCTTAAGTTATTCGTCTTTGTTTCGAATCGAATTGTTCGTAGGCGATGAATTTGTTTTCTAGCTCTAGAGAGTTAGTGCAATTGATAAATTTTTTATCTTTTTTGAAAAGGATTTTGAATAGAGGTCTAAATAGGAAACGAGGCGAGAGATTCAAGTAATGCATCATTTTTTTGACCCCCCTGATCTTCGCCTTCACAGCGAAGATTCTTAACTAATTAAGCATTTCATTAAATCCTCACTCGGCTCTGGCCTTTTTCCAAACCACTCCTCAAAACCTACCAGCGCTTGCTCGACAAGCATTCCAATTCCAGTCACAATTTGATTCCCGCGGATTTCAGCAGATTTTAACAACTCGGTCTTGAGTGGATTGTAGACGATGTCGTAGACGATCGCAGAATGTTTTAAATTTTTCAGATCAACTCTTAAATTATCTTTCCCAAGCATTCCAAGCGAAGTTGTGTTCACGAGCAAATCACATTCATCGAGTTTTTTTTCAAAATTTTCTCTGCTTAAAAATTCAACATCGGTGAATTTTTTTTCAGTGCGATTAGTTAAATAAATTTTCTTCACCTCTGATTTTAAAAGTCCATAAACCACAGCCCGCGCAGCTCCACCAGCGCCGATAATAAAAATATTTTTTCCACGCAAATCAAAATTCGGCTGTGAATTTTTAAGATTTTGTAAAAAGCCCGAAACATCAGAATTGAGTCCGCGCAATTTTTTTTCAGGCGTAATCACCACAGTATTTACCGCGCCAGTTAGTCGCGCGGTTTCATCAATTTCGTCACAAATTTCAAAAATTTTTTCCTTGTGAGGTATGGTAACATTAAAACCTGCAAAGCCTTGATCTACAAGCTTTTGCACCGCTTCACGTAATTCATCTTTTTGCACACGAATCGCTTCGTAACTTCCTTCAATTCCAAGTTGTTGTAAAAAAAAATTGTGAATTTTTGGCGAGAGTGAATGCGAAATTGGATCGCCGATTACTGCAGCTTTAATCACGCTTTTTCTCCTTCGATCGAACCTTCTGCTTTTGTTTTTTCTTCTTCTTTTTCTTTTTTCGATTTGTTGCGATCTGGCATGTATGGCGCCTGCACTGGAATTTTAGTTTTCTTCAAAAGCCTCTTGTTGAAGATTCTTTCTTTGAAATAAATAATTTTCTTCGCACGAATTGGCGGCTGAGATTCAATCAAAATAATCTGGTCTTCACGAGGCATTTGAATAACTTCCTGTGGCAAAAGTAGTGCGCGCTGAACATCTGAAACGTTTAACGAACGTGCGCCCGGATTGAGATCAAGATATTTCGGCTTGTTGTAAGAAACCTGTGTCGCAGTTTTATTGCCCAGAAGTTGTGAAATTAAATTCGCTGTTTCCATGTTATTCGCGGCGAAAGTTATTCGGTAAGTTGAGTTAGAAAGGAATGAGTTCATTCCACTTTCTTCATAAATTCCTTTGAGCTGCTCGGTATCTTGAATGATTAAAAACAAACGAACTCTATATCCGCGGAAGTAGGCAATACCTGCTTGAAACTGCTCTAGCTTTCCTAGGGTTGGGAATTCATCCATCAGCATTAAAACGCCAAATTTTTCATTCGGACGCGGCGTGTGAGCAGTGAAAAAGGCAGCACATTGCTGATAGAACATGCTAACTAAAGGCTTAAGACGCGTGATGTTGTCTGGCGTTAAGCCAACGTAACAAGTATGCGGGGAAAGTTTAAACTCGTGTAAATTAAAATCCGAAGTCGCGGTTGTAGTATCGATCAAAGGGTTCGACCATAATTCAAGAGATGAGTTTGCTGTAGATGTTACTGAGCCACGCTCCTTGTCAGGCTTCTGCAAATAAGAAGCGATATTCATGTAAGAAACCGGGTGAATTTTTTTGCCCATCGTGTCGAGAACAACAGCAAGATTATAAACCACGTCATCGTTTCTTAACGTTCTCACCACTTCACCAAGGCTTGCCGGCTTGTCTTCAGCAACAACGAGGTAAAGCATAATTCCTGTCAGTAAAGCGCGCGCTTCGTTCTGCCAAAATTCCTGTTCTGGCAAAAGAAAATTACAGATTTTTTGCACGTCATCAACCATCTGACCAGGCTTATTACTAATCCAATCCATCGGATTATAGCAGTGTGAAATTCCATCAGGATCTGCCGGATTCCATAAAACTACTTTCTGCTTGAGATGCTTACGACGCCAGCCTGAGGTGAGCTCATAGTTTTCCAACTTAATATCATGCACAATAACCGATTGCTCCCAAAACAAAAGATTCGGAATTACAAAACCCACACCTTTACCCGAACCAGTTGGAGCAAAAAGAAGAATATGTTGGAAACCATCGGCAATCAAAAATTTACCCGAAATTTTCCCCATCAAGACGCCTCGCTTCGAGCGCATTCCCATCTTTTTTATTTCATTTTTAGTTGCCCAATGCGCATTGCCGTGAATCAATTCAACCGGTTTAAAAGGACGCCAATCCATTATCGGTGCGCGGAACATCCAACCTAAAACAAGAAGAATAAAATAAGGCAAAGTTGTAGTGACCCACAATTTCCACACAAAGCCGTTATAGCTTGTGGCTGTAAGCTTAGAAGCGTTATTAAAATAAAATTTCCAGTAAGCGAAAAGAGTGTCGTAGATGTAAATAAACTGCTTTAGAAGCGGCAGATTAAGGTAGTTTTTGATTATGTCCCACTTGCCGGTAACACTGAAAATAACGAGAGTTCCGGTGATATAAAAACAACCAGCAAAAACTAATAAGATCAAAAAACTGATGATCACAAAGTTTCTTAGATGTCTTATAAATGAATTATCGCTTGTTGTGGACATTAATTTTCAATTAAGTTTTTAGCCGCCAAAACCGCTTCCACGCTGATTTCTTCGCCCGATAGCATGCGCGCAATTTCTTGTTCGCGATCATGTTTGTCGAGCTTTTTAATTTTGGTTTTCGCTTTGTTATCAGAAATAATTTTACTGATCTTAAAGTGAGTATTTGCCTTGGCGGCGATTTGCGGCTGATGAGTCACAACTAAGATTTGTAATTTTTCTGACAGAGTTTTGAGGCGTTTTCCTACCGCGTCAGCTGTGCTTCCACCAATTCCAGAATCAATCTCGTCAAAGATCATTGTCGGCACTGATTTCACATCAAGCAACGCAACTTTGAGCGCAAGCATGAAGCGAGAAAGTTCGCCGCCAGAAGCAATTTTAGAAATGTCGTCGAAGGAGTTTTTGTTGAGAGAGGCGGTAAAGCGAACACGGTCGTAGCCGGTCGAAGAATAAACCTCGAAAGGCTCAATATGGGAGTCATCGCTTTGAGTTTTTCGAAGATTGTCGAGCGTCACATCTACTAAAAATTTTACCTCACCCATTTTCAAAAACTTCAACTCCGCCTCAACTTTCTCCGATAAAATTTTCGCTGATTTCTTTCTGCGCTGCGAAAGTTCATCGGCAATTTTTCTGTAATCTTTATTCAGTGTTAAACGTTGATTCTCAAGCTCGTAAGACGCTTCCTCTTCATTTGAAAGTAGCTTTAATTTCTTTTGCGCGTCGAGAATTATTTGCGGCAATAAGTCGATTGAAACATTGAATTTCCTCGCCAGAGAACGAATAAAAAAAAGCCTCTCCTCGATTTCATCCAGATTGTTTTCTTCAGCAGAAATTTTTCTGACTAGGTCTTGGATAGCCGAAACTGCTGAATCTATCTCGTCATTTTGTCGGTCAATTTTTTCACTTAAGCCATCAAAATCTTCGCCAAAATGTTGATTTCTGATTAGAATTTTTTGTGCTAATATCAGCTGTGAGTTGGCCTCAACCAAATGTAATTTTAGATCACTAGAGAAATTTAAAATCTTTTCCTTGCTGATTAAAAAATCTTTTTTGGCAATTAATTCATTTTCTTCATCCGCCTTAAGCTCAGCAGATTCAAGCTCTTGCACTATGTGATTAAGGTAATCTTTTTCTCTTTCCGCCGCTTCTTTTTTTGCCGCAATATCAGAAATCTTCTTCTCAACTTCGCGTAAATTTTCGTAAATTTTTTTGAGAATTTTTAGCAAATTTTCGTTACCAGAGAACTCATCCAAAATACTTAGGTGAGCGCTTGGATTAAGGAGTCCGCGCTGATCATGCTGACCATGAATCTCTACCAGAGTCTCACCAACTTTTGCCAAAAGATTCACGCCAATCGCAACGTCATTCACAAAAATCTTGTTAACTGAATTTTCGTTAATTGCTCTACGGATCCTTAAATGGTCTGGGCTCTCAGTATCAAGCAAATCATTTTCACTGAGAAAATTTTTGCAGATTTGATTTTGTGAAATGTCGAATTCTGCTGCAACTTGTGCTTTATTTTCGTCTGAACCAATCAAGCGAAAATTAGCTCTAAAACCAATGGCCAAGCCAAGAGCATCAAGCAAAATCGACTTTCCAGAGCCTGTCTCGCCACTTAAAATGCAAAGACCAGGTGAGAGAGTGATTTCCGCTTTATCGATTAGAACAATATTGTGAATTGAGAGAGAGATAAGCATCGTCGACAGAGATAAATCTAAAATTTAAAATCTAAATTCATGTTTGCACTTCATTCGCAATTAAAGTCTGACACTCATTTTATTTGTGACCTGCCCCTTTCTTCCGCGCTCTTGATGAATGACGCGAATTATCTTTGGTTAATTTTAGTGCCAAGAAAGCCTGATTTAATTGAACTTACCGATTTGTCTTTTACCGAACAAACTCAAGTTTTGCAGGAAATAAATTCCGTCGCCAAGATTTTGAAAAAAGAATTTAACGCTGAAAAACTAAATATTGCCGCCCTTGGAAATGTCGTCTCGCAGCTTCACATTCACGTTATTGGCCGTAAAAAAAATGACGCAACTTTTCCAAAACCAGTTTGGGGAAATGCGCCGGCGAAGCCTTACGCAACAAAAGAAGCGGAAGCTTTAATCCAAAAACTAAAATCACTTTTACCAAATGAGTAATGAGAACTTAACCAAACAATTACTCTACCGCTCAGTTCACCGCGGTTGCAAAGAAACTGATTTTTTAGTTGGAGAGTTCGCCAAGTCCGAGCTCAAAAAAATCAACGATCTAGAACTCTTTGGAAAATTCCTGGAAGAGGATGATGTAAAAATTTACGACTGGATTTTAGAAAAAATAGAAATTCCCGAACACTACAGCGGCATAGTTACAAGCATTAGAGAATTTCATAGAATCTAAGCCAATTTCTACATTGATTGCCAAGTCGCTTTCGTTCGACTGACGAGCGTTTTAATATTAATCTGAATTTTGAGCACAGTGCTCAAAATTAGGTTTTACTCAACAACGATGCAGTCTGCACTATTTTTTCTAGTCTGAATAACGTACTGACCACAAAATTTTTCAGCCTCGATTTGACTCGGAAAATTACCAACCTGTAATCGGAAAAAAATTCCTCTCTTGCCCAAATCAACTTTTTCAATGAATGGTTTTAGGTCAGAAAAAATTGAGGAATAACGTCCGCTGAGCTTTTGCCAATGTTCACTAGCCGCATCGCGCGAAGACATTGCGGCGATTTGCACTCTCACTATTTTTTTACCGCCAGATTTCGGCTTTGGCGCTGGCGCGGTGTTATCGCGCTTTTCTACTTCTTTCTCTTTTTTTTCCGCTGAATAAACGACGATTTTCTGCTCTTCTTTTGCTTTTGGAGCCGAGTCTTTTGCTTTTGGAGCCGAGTCTTTTGCTTTTGGAGCCGAGTCTTTTGCTGGTGGCAGCGCAGGTTCGGGATGAGCACGAATCTTCACATTTTTACGTTTCGTTGCCGCCTGTTTATTGCCAAAAATATCTTCGTAAATGGCGTGATCGACTTGAATTTCC
>CAIQBQ010000042.1 GCA_903870105.1 uncultured Alphaproteobacteria bacterium
TAACAAAACTGTCGCGGTCAATCAGGCGCTCACACCAACCAATGTCGGTATTCACAAATTGATCGATTGGAAAGCAATCAAAAAGCTCATTGGAGAGAAAAAATATCTGATCGGCCTCTTGTAGAAAATCTTCAAATTTTTCGTGCCACTTAATCTCTATCTCTTTGTCATCGCAAGCGCGGTGCGGCAATAACGCCGAAGATAATTTATCCTGCTGAATTTTTTTTAAGATCTCGTTGATTTCAACAATGTGAAATGTCGTACGATTAAGAAAATTAATGGCCAAAGCATTATTTTTTTCTGCTAATTTTTTTATCGAACTCAGAATATCAAAAAATAAAACACCTCTGCCAGCGCCCATTTCAACTAGAGAAATTTTGCCTTTTTGCATCGAAAAAATTTGCAATAAATATGCAGCAAGCAACTCGCCGAAGACCTGAGAAATCTCGGGAGAGGTAATAAAATCAGAATCTTTGCCGATGGGATTTTTAGTGCGGTAATAGCCATTATCCTTGTCGAATAAGGCCTTGTGCATGAAGTGAGAAATTTTCACATCTGATAATTAAGCTATCTTTGGATTAAGAATCGCCTCATCAAATTCTTCGTCAAAACCATCGACAAAATGCAGCTTGGCATCAATGCGATTGGCGCCAAAAACTATACCGGCCAACTCATAGCTTTTTTTCTTCAAATGTTCTGCTCGCCAATAATTGGCATTAAGCGCAATCATAAAAATGAAGGCTGTCTCAAGTAAAACTCGGTCAAAATTCGAAGAGATCTTGGCAAAAAAAATGAAAGCAGCATTAACAAGAATCAAAACAAAAAACTCTTTCCACATCCGATAATACAGGAACCACAGCCCATTAAAAAAAAATGCCAACCAGGAAAACCCATCCTTCATCAGGATAATATCTTCGATTTTCCCAGCTGGATTTCTTTTAACGAGAACGTTGTAGAGCTTCATTAAGCGACTAGAGCTTTTTTAGCCTTTTCAACGATTTGTGCGAAAGCTTCTGGCTCACGAATAGCAAGGTCAGAAAGCACTTTACGATCAAGATCGATGTGAGCGGCTTTCAATCCGCTAATGAAGCGAGAATAAATCATATCATGTTCGCGAACCGCAGCGTTGATACGCTGAATCCACAAACCACGGAAGTCTCTTTTTCTAACTTTGCGATCGCGATAAGCATATTGTAATGCTTTTTCAACTTTTTGAATTGCTACGCGGAAACAACTCTTGGCACGACCGCGATAGCCTTTGGCCATCTTTAAAATCTTTTTGTGTCTGGCTTTTTTTGTGACAGCTTTTTTTACACGACTCATGTTATTCTAATTAGCGGTTATAAGGCATTTTGAACTTCAGAACACTGGCTGTATGGCCCTCTGAAAGCACTGCGCTTTTGCGGAGATTGCGAATTCTTCTCTGACTTTTTCTGCCGAGATTGTGTCGCTTGCCGGCCTGCTTATGCAGAATCTTTCCTGTGCCGGTGACTTTGAAGCGCTTCTTAGCGCTACTGTTTGTTTTTACTTTTGGCATGTTTTTTATTATTGCAGAAACCTAGGTGGACTTACGTCACTTGGGGACCAGGGAATCAAATATTTTGGGTAAGCTGGTGGGATCAGTAGGACTCGAACCTACGACCAAGACGTTATGAGCATCCTGCTCTAACCAACTGAGCTATAATCCCCAACCTTGTGATAAAAGGGCGCCGCAACCTAGGTAGAGACTTATCTTTTGCAAGAATCTTTCTGCTGGCTCCAACCCCGCCCAATTATCCCCCCAAACAGACTATTCATTGCGAGAAGAGAAGCGGCCTTAACCAATGCGGCATGTCATCTTTTTTTCCCCTAGAGCTCTAGAGCTAATGCTTAAAACCCACTCAACATTTTATTCGCAATCTCGAATCTTTTTATGATTCGTAAACAACGGATGTCGATACCAATTCACACCTAAACAAGAAATGACTTTCCTTTACATCCGCAATCATTCACAAAGAGTCCAAAAAGCAACAAAATCGGCTAGAATATCGACTGATATTGCGAGAGAATTATAGTGAAAATTGAAGAGATGTTTTGGATTTGAAAAATTTAAAACATCTCATTTATGTGGTGAGAAATTTGTGAGTTATTCGGGAGTATTCCTAAATACTCTTCCTGGTTCGTAAATAATTGATCTTTGTGCTTCACTTGTTGATTTGTTTCAGTCGCAAGCCCTAGAGCAAAAAAGTTTTAAGGCAGATTGCCGACACGCGAAAACAATAATAAGTCTTATAGTTTAACCCAAATCCGTCATTAGATCTTTATGAAAAATACCCTCACTTCAGCAGCACCTCCTATCTCACAAGAAGCCTTAAATTCACTACTAATCACCGCCGCAAAAAATCCTCAAGGGGAAGCTCAGGATGAAAATGGATTAACCCAAACCGTTGCTGGATTATTGGCTCAAGGAGCTAATGTTAATGCAGCAGATTCTTATGGCTACACGGCTTTGATGATGGCTGTGATAGCTGCTAGAAATGGCCCTACAGAAACCTTTTTTGCCCTTCTATCTTGCGAGGGAATTGATGTTAACGCAGTAAAATTTGATGGTAACACGGCCTTGCTGCTTGCTGCTTATACTGGCCACACAGAAACCATTTCAGCTCTTCTTCTATCTCCCAGAATTAATGTTGATGTAGTAACGTCTCGTGGCCACACGGCTTTGATGATTGCCGCTAGCAAGGGCTACACGGAAACCGTCTCAGCTCTTGTATCTTGCGATAAAGTTAATGTTAACACAGTAGATTATGATGGCTTCACGGCTTTGATGATTGCTGTTAACAATCGCCACGCAGAAACCGTTTCGGCTCTTCTATCTCGCGATGGTGTAGATTGGCAAATAGTGCAAGATCAATTGAGTCATCCAGAAATTCAAAACTTAAACAAAGAAGTCTCAGTCCTTCTGGCATTTATTCTTCCTAGGGGAGAACCAAGAAATTCAATCATTTCAAGTTTTAACCAAAGAAATCCCAATGACGCAATACAACAAGAAAATTGGGCCGGTCCTGAGATGTATAAGGCTCTCAAAGATCTTAAATCTTGGCATATCAGATATTTAACTGATTCA
>CAIQBQ010000043.1 GCA_903870105.1 uncultured Alphaproteobacteria bacterium
CCTACTTTGCGATTCACTAATAATGGCACCAGTGCCTACAGATATCTCGCCGTGGATAAGCAAATGAGCAACGCACCAAATGATAATATGACATTATTCTTAGTGATGCGTTACCGCAGTGGTGCGGGATTTTTTGTGGACAGAGTTTGCAATATTGCCGGTGTACCTAATAGCAATTGCGGTTCCACTCCTTTGCAGGGAAATCCATTATTTGAATTGAACGTGCAATCAGATGGATCTCTAAGTCCTTACATCAGGTCTGATAGTACAAATAGTCCAAATTTCCCCAGTATTGGCGCTGCAGGTTGGGATAGTGGATATAATTTGTCATCAGGAAGAGATTATGTTCTTACACTACAAAGAGATTATGGAGGAAGTTTTACGCTTTACGTGAATGGCAATTCAACTTACCCTGGCGGCGTTCCAAGTAAGGCAGATAATGGTGCGGCAATTAGTCTCGATCCCTTTAAGATAGGGCGTCACGTCATAACCGATGCTGAAAATACAGATTTTGACATGTCTGAATTTATTTTCTTCTCAGGTCCGATGAGAGTTAATAGTCGCAAAGAAATCGAAGATTACCTCGGCAAAAAATATAACATTGCGATCACTCACTAACTAACTTTTTACCCATTTGAATGACGAGGTTAATCTTATCTCGTCACAAATTTATTCATCTATTTGGTCGATATAGCCACTAATCACATCAAGCCCAGCCTGCCAAAATTTCGCATCAGCAATCGACAATCCAAAAGGCTCAAGCATTTCTTTGTGATGCTTAGAGCCGCCAGCAGCAAGCATTGCCAAATATTTCTCCTCGAAGTTTTTCACTTTTCCTGATTTATAAATTCCATAAAGTGAATTCACCAAACAATCACCAAATGCGTAAGCGTAAACGTAAAAAGGAGAGTGAATGAAGTGCGGAATGTAGCACCAGAAAAAGCGATATTCTTCGTCAAATTTAAAAGCTGATCCGAGACTTTCTTTTTGAATATCCATCCAAAATTTACAGAGCTGCTCAAGTGAGATCTCCTCGTTTTTTCTAGCCGCGTGCACTTTAGTTTCAAATTCCAAAAAGGCGATTTGACGAACTACGGTGTTGATCATGTCTTCAACTTTTGCGGCGATGATTAATTTTTTCTTCTCTGAATTTTTCTCGTTTTTAAGAATTTTTTGGAAAGTTAATTGCTCGCCAAAAACTGAAGCAGTTTCTGCAAGAGTAAGTGGAGTGCCAGCCATCAAAGACCCTTGAGCGCGCGCTAGATATTGATGCACGCCATGTCCAAGTTCATGAGCTAAAGTCATCACATCGCGAGTTTTGCCTTGGTAATTCATTAAAATGTAAGGATGAACCGAGGGAACGCAGGAGTGAGAAAATGCACCTGAATCCTTGCCAGCTCTGACTTTAGCGTCGATCCAATTTTTCTTAAAAAATATTTCACCGATCTTTTTCATCTCCGGAGAAAATTCTTCGTAAGCCTCTAGAACCAAGTTCTTGGCGTTTTCCCAGGGAATAATTTTATTTTCAGCTTTGCTTAATGGCGCGTTACGATCCCAATAATTCATCACTTTTTTGCCAAGCATTTTGGCCTTAATCTTGTAGTAGCGGTGCGAAATATTGACGTAATTTTTCTTCACCTGATTCACCAAAAGATCAACAACTTCATCCTCAACAAAATTGCTTAGATTTCTTGCCGATATTGGCTTTGCAAAACCTCGCCACTCATCTTCAACTGCCTTGTCTTTGGCTAAAATATTGGTGATAAAAGCAAAAGTTTTTGAATTTTCTTCGAAGGTTTTTCCAATTGATTTCGCCGCATCTTTTCTAATTTTTTCGTCAGGGTTGCTGAGTAAATTAAAAATTTCTTGCGACGACAAAACTTTGCCGCGGTAAGAGAATTTTAGATTACTAACAGTCTCATCAAACAAGCGTACAAAAGCATTGCGGCCGCTAATATTTTTTTCTAAAGAGAATTTTTCTAATTCATTTGAGAGTTGATATTTTTTGAAAGCACGACTGTCGCGAATGAAGGGTTGGTATTTTTTTAACTCCGAACTTTTTAGCTTTTTTTCGTCAATTTTGTTGAGCTCTAGGGTAAAAAAAATCAGCTGCGATTCAAATTTGCTTAGCGTTTCCGAGATGTTTTGATAGAAAGAAATATTCGCCTGATTCGATAAATCAGCTGCGTAAATCAAGTAAGAGTAGCTAGAAATTTTGCCGATTTGCTCGGAGATCTTTTCATAAGTTTGAATTGCTTTAAGAAGCTGAGAAGGATTGAGTTTGCTGACTTTACCAACAAAATCCTTAGAAAATTTTTCACTCGCTTTTTCGATATTTTTTATTTCGAGAGAAATTTTTTTGTCTTTTGGTGAAGAGTAAAAATCTGAGAGATTCCACTCCGGAACATTTTTTAAATTTTTCATTTTGATTTAATTTCCTTTTTCCTCTCTTTTTTAGGGACAAAGAAGAGTTAATTATTTTTGGAAGATCGCCACCAATTCTAAATGCTTGGTAGCGTAGAATTGATCGATGGCGGTGAGGTTTTTAATTTTGAACCCAGCGTCAATTAAAATCTTAGTATCGCGCTTAAAACTTTCTGGATTGCAGGAGACATAAATCAAATTTTTTAATTGTGATTTAGCAATTTCTAAAACCTGTGGAGATGCGCCATTTCTAGGTGGATTAATGATTGCTAAGTCAAAAAACTTTAATTCTCTTGCGGTGATTGGTGAAGAAAAAACATCGCGAACCATGCCCTTTATTCTACTTCCTAAATCATTTTCAGCCGCGTTTTTATTGAGCATATCAATCATCTTTTGACTTCCTTCAAAGGCGGAAATCGATTTCACTAAATCGTGAATAGCAAAAGAATAGGCGCCAAATCCCGAGTAAATATCTACGACATGAATTGGTTGCAAAATCAAACTGCGAATAATTTTAATAATACTCTCAAGTCCTAACCTGGTTGCTTGTATGAAGATGTCTGAATCTAAATTGATTTTAAAATCTGTAAAAAAAATCTGATTTTTTCTGAGTGAAAAAATTGGCGATATGCCGTCTTTAACTCGACTAGAAATGTTGAGATTTTTTTCTTTGGCAAAGTCGATTAATTTTTTGACCTGCGAGAAATTTGGCTCTTTTTTTGCGGTCAGAACAAGATCTAAGCCATTGTCAAATAAGGTTACCGTAGCTTGAGAGTAAAAATTTTGTTCCTGAGTTTTTAGAAAATGTTTTAATGGTAAGATCAGCGCTGAAATTTCTTTTTCAGCCGAGGAATCATCTTCGATTTCAATTAGGTTGTGAGACTTTTCGGCGAAAGATCCAAGACGATTTTTTCCATCAATTTGAAAAGTTACTTTGCGGCGTGAATGGCCGCCAATCGAGACCCAGCTAATATCGGCGCAATAGTCACCTAATAGTTCACGTAGAGAATCTTTTTTAGACTGAGGGAATTGCGTCATTCTTTTTTCTGCGAAGTATGTGTGCTTTAAGTAGGATATCCAAGCTTCCAGAGAAGTAGGAGGTGATGAAGTAAATGATTAAACCGACCGCGATCATCGTGACTAATTCTGCTATTCTGCCTAGTTCGTCATTTTTAGCAAATAACTCACGAAGCAAGTAAAGAGTAAGTGCCATGGCAAGAGCGGGAATAAAAATTAGAACAAATTTTTTGAAGAAATTTCTTTCGAAACGGAAATGTTTTTTCTTAATTAAAATGGTGATGAGTAGGATGAGATTGAAATAGCTAGAGATCACCGAAGCAAGCACGATGCCGATATAGCCGAAATTCATCGAGAAGAAAATTACGTTGAGTACGGCATTATTAATTAAGCAAATAAAGGCGATACTCATCGGTGTTTTAGTGTCGCCACGCGAGAAAAAGGATGGCTCCATGATCTTAACTAGAACATAAGAAGGCAGGCCAAAAGAGTAGAACATCAATGCTTGGGCGACAAAAAAACTTTCCTTTGAAGTGAATGCTCCGCGTTCAAAAAGTGAAGAGATGATTGGGTAAGCAAGTACGGTGAGAGCTAGAGTGGCTGGGATTACCAAGATCATCCCCACCTCTAGCGCCATGTTTTGTAACTTAATCGCTTCGTCAAATTCGTGCGATTTTATTTTGCGCGAAAGAGCGGGAAGTAAGGCGATGCCAATCGCGATTCCAATCATAGCCAGAGGTAGTTGGTTGATGCGATCAGCGTAATAAAGGTAAGAAACTGCTCCAGAAATCATGCTCGCGAATATTGAATCGACCAACAAGTTGATTTGCATAACATTGGCGCCAATCACTCCAGGCACTAGTTTTCGAAAAAATTTTTTAATGTCGGAATTGATCGTAGGAAAATTTGGATAAACCAAAAACCCGGCTTTAATGGTGAAGAAAAACAGCCAGAGAAATTGTAAAATTCCGGCGATGAAAACACCCCAGGAAAGTGCGTAGGCGTAGTTCGGAGCGATTGGTTCAAAAACAAAAACTGAAGCGATTAATGTTGCGTTTAAGATGATTGGTGAAGAGGCGGGAACGGCGAATTTATTTAGTGAGTTCAGAATTCCTGAGCATAAAGAAACCAGTGAAATGAAGATCAGATAAAAAATTGTGATGCGCGAAAGATTGATGAGAAGAGTAGATTTTTCTGGGTCGCTGAAGAATCCGGGAAATAAAATTTTCATGAAAGTTGGCATGAAAATTTGGAAAATAATGGTGAAAAAAAGTAGGGCGTAAAAAAGTATCGAGAAAATATTTCTGACAAAAAATTTCTCATCTGCATCGGTTTTTTTATCCTGTAGCTTCTCAATGAATATCGGCACAAATGCTGAATTGAAGGCTCCTTCAGCAAATACGCGTCGAAAGAAATTCGGTAAACGAAATGCAGCGAAAAATGCATCAGATAGCATGCTAACGCCGACATATCGTGCGATCAAAATGTCGCGCACAAAACCAAGAATGCGCGAGAGAGAAATGAAGAAAGAGATTGTGAAGATTGAGCGGAACATTCTGTGAGAGTATTTGTGACTTTTCTCGGATGCGAAAAATCTTTTCCCCGGTTGAGCGAAGTCGAAACCAAGAAAAGTTGGCACTGAAATTTCTTGGTTTCGACTTCGCTCAACCGAGGAAACTTTTCGAGATCTAGACTAGAGACTTGAGAAATTCGTCACTCAAATTTTCTGGTACAATAGTTACCGGAACATTGATTTTACTGCCGATTTTACCAACGATTTTTGGCAACACGGTGTTGTCGGAAAGCGAATTATACGACTTGCCAAAGACGATCAATTTGCAATCTGGCGTGTGTTTTAATTCGGAAATAATTTCCGAAGTAATGTCGCCTTCGCGTATTGAAATTGCTGGGGTGATGCCGGTTTCTTTGCAGACCACATCTATTAGTTTTTTGATGCGAGTTTCAAGTTGTTGCCTTTTCTCATTGCCGATGGCTTTGGCGGCGAATGGTAAATTTTTGTAAGAAGCTTCGAGTATCGCAAGAATTTGCACGCTAAATCCAACATCTTTTGCCTTGTAGCAAGCGTAGCGCAGAGCTGTTTCAGAAGCGTTGGTGGTATCGATGCAGACGATTATTGAGGACATATTATTTACCGATAAAACGAAGGAATAGATAGTTAGCCAACCAACCAACCACTAGCGCGAAAGCCACCGCAGCAATGCCATAAAGAAAAGATTCTTCATAAGCGAAGTCGAGGATTCTAGCGCTGATACCAACTTGATTGACGTAGATTGGAATTGATTGGAATGACAATAAATTGCCCTCACTGATTAAATAAATTTCTACTGTGTAAGTGCCGCGTGAAATGTTTTTTGGAAAATTTAGCAAAACTTTGAATAGAGTTTCATTAAGAAAATCTATTTTATCGGCGCCGCTCGAATAAAGCTTATTATGCTCGAGGCGATCAACGAGCTGAAGCTGAAACTCATCTTTTATATCGGCAGAAACCGGACTATTGGTGTAGAAATTTATATTATTTTTACCAAGTTCTAGATCAGTTAGGAGTTGGTCAATTCCTTCATTGTTGCTAAAGGTGGAGAAGAGGGAATAGAAACTGTAGCTCTCTTTGAATTTCACTCTTTGGCCATTATACCAGACTCCTAAAAATTTTTGCTTCTTGGTGACGAGGAAATTTTTCTTCGGGCCGCGCACAGCGATGACAATGTCTCCTGCATCACCTCTGGCACCAAAGAGTAAGATTTTTGCGCCGTTAAATTTGGTGTCGATATTAATTTCGTTGGTAGAGATTCCAGAGATTAATGGATTAGCAAAGACCGGCGTTGACGCTAAAAAAAATAAAAGAATAGCAAGTTTTTTCATCTTTTTAACACCTCGATTATGTAGAGATGAGAAGGTTCGGTGAATAGAATAAAAAGCATTTTAATGCAGACACCAAGAAGCAATAAAGCTAGAAAAGAACGCATGCTGTCGGCGTCGACTTTGTATCCGGCGCGCGTGCCGATTTGGGCTCCTACGGCTGAGCTAATGATCATTAAAAATGCGAGCACGATGTCGACATTATTGCTTGTAACCGCTTGCAAAAAAGTTGCGTTGCTGGCGATGAAGACAATTTGAAATAGAGAGGTGCCGACCACTACACTTGAAGGCATACGCAAGATGTAGATCATTGCGGGGATCATCAAAAATCCGCCACCAATTCCCATTAAAGCAACTAGAATGCCAATTCCGGCGCTGAGAATTATCGGAATTAAAATGCTGACAGTGATTTCAGATTTTGGAAAATAGACTTGCCAAGGAAGTCTTTCGAGGCTCTTCAGAAAGCCTCCCTCGCCATTTTCGGGTTTTTTGTCCCAAGTCACACCATATTTTTTTTCCATCAAAGTGCGTACGCTGTCGATCAACATTGTGACGGAAATAGTGCCGAGGAAAATCACGTAAACGAGAGCGATTACGATGTCGATATGACCAGAACTTTGTAGGATTCGAAAAATTGAAACGCCAAAAGTCGAGCCAAAAAATCCACCAAGTACGAGAAATAAGCCCATCTTAATATCGACATTTCTTTTGCGAAATTGAACGAGCAACCCAGAGACGGAAGCGGCGATGATCTGATTAGTGGAAGTAGAAACGGCAATAGCCGGAGGGATGCCGATGAACATCAAAAATGGTGTCGCTAAAAATCCTCCACCAATGCCAAACATGCCCGCGAGAAATCCAGCACCGAGCCCTAGTAACAATACCAAAAGTATATTTACCGGAATTTCAGCGATGGGTAAGTAGATTTGAAACATTAACTAATAACGGAAATTTTTTGCCCAGGGAATTGTTCAGAACAATCAAGTTTCGCTAGATTAATATCTTGCGGATCCTTGATTAGGGCCAAGGCGTGTAATTCATTCTCATGGAAAATTGAAGACAAAATTATGCCGACCGATTTTCCTTCGCAATAAATCTCTGAGTTTTTTTCAATGTTATGCTGAGCTTGTAGAAGGGTTTTTGGTTGTTTTTCTTCTGCAGGTTCGGGGCGACTAATTTTGATGTGAAAAATCTTTTTTCTGATTTCACCGCGATGATGCGTGCGAGCCGTTAACTCTTGTCCGACGTAACATCCCTTGTTGTAATCAATCGCATTTAGATCGTCGAAACCGAATTCGAGAATTAAGGATTTCTCATAAGTTAGATCACTTTCTGATTCAGGAATTTTGAGAGAGATGCGCAAGAATTCATAATTTTTAAGTGAATCGCAAGTAGCGTTTCCATAGAGTCTATGACCTAGTTTGGAATTGCGCGGATCAGGAAATCCTTTTCCTTCTTCGTTAGAAATTATTTTCAGCTCATCATTTTTTTTGATCACAACTTGCGAGCGTAATTTATAAAAATTCAGCTTTTGAAAAATTTCATCACGTCGCTCTGCAAAGCAATCCAGTATTAGATACTCTCCGTTATCAAAAATAAAAAAATCGTAAAGAAATCTGCCTGTAGCGCTAAGCATCACAGCGTAAATAAGATTGCTTGCTGAGGCTTTTTCGACGTTATTCGTGATTAATCCTTGCAGAAATTTCTTACGATCAGCGCCGCCAATCTCAATAATGGCTCGGTTATTTAAGTGAATCATGCGAGCATTAATTTTAGGTTTTTTTCCAACTTTTCTAAATTGACAAGAAGACTGCCGTGATGTGGATCTTTGATTTTACTGCGCGAGCCAAAATCACATTTTTGATAAAAATATTTTATCCGCAAAAGGGCGGAAAGTTTATAATAGTCAGCTGTAGGCAACTCTGTTGCTAGCTCTAAAATTGTAGAATTTTCAGGCATGAAGAAGGTGTTGGTAAGGCCAGCCCCATGAGGGCTGACAAGATATTTCGTTTTAGAAAAAATAGCGATTTGTTCAGCGTAAGAAAGTTTTTCAGCAATGATTTTTTTGAATCCATATTGCGCGAGTAAATCACTAACTTCCTGCTCATTTTCAATAAAACGTAAAACTTGATCTTCGCGCGAAACATAAATTTTTTTATTAGCCTCAAAATCATTTCGCAGAGTTTTTCTAATCTGTTCAAAATATTGCTGATGTTGCTTGGGCGCATTAACCAAAGCCAGTTCCTTTGTTTTAATATTTGATTTGCGGCACAGAAAAATGATTTGTTCTTTCTTGATTCCGAACTTGGCAAGTGATGGCAAAACAAATGGATATTTCTGATATTTTTTTGGCAAAAAAAGCAGAGAATTTTCGAGAAGGTTTTTTTCCTTGAGGATTAAAAGTTTTTTCAAAGCAAAGACGTGCCAGTGATAATAATTACTTGTCCATTCGTCGGTAATGAGCAGAAATCTTTTTTTACTAAAATTGAATTTCGGAAAAATAAATTTGAAAAAAAATCGGAAACCATTCTGGTATTTTTGATAATTTTCTTCACTGATACAGCTGTCGCGAAAAATTTTGAAATAATTGAACACAACAGAGCTAGTGCTGATACGGACGTTTTTTAAAAATTTAATTTCCGACTTAAAATATCCCTCAAAATAATTTCCTTCTGGAAGGTTTTTAAAAATATCGAAGTCAGAATTTGTTGCATCAAAATTTATCGGCTTTGGATAGTTTTTCACTTTATCATCAATTTTAGATTTCTTTTTAATTCAGCGAGATCGACGTGAATATTACCTTCATGCGAATCTGATGTTTTGCTCTTTGTATATTCACCCATTTCGCATTCTTGGTAAACGTAATCCATGCCGATGATATCGGCCATTTTGCAGTAAATGTTTACCAATTTCACTGCTTTTGATTTGTTTGCGAGTTCTAAAACATAACCATCGCGTGAAATATAAATTTCATCGCCAAAATTCATATCACTCGCAATGAATGAAGCTTTTTGCTATAAGGTCCTGGTAAATTTTTCTAAATATCTCCGCGTGATAACAAGAAGAAACAATCGGAACTTCTACAACTTTAATATTAGATTTTTTATTCAGGAAAACGATTTGATTTTCTTTGATCCCAAAATCTTTTAAAGAATGAAGAGCCATGCCGTAATTCCAATATTTTTTCAGCAAAAATTAGTAATGAGTTTTTTAGCAATAAGGCATTTTTTAAAATCATCATTCGTCATAGAACGGTAAGGTGCCAATAATAGTAGTTACTAGTCTATTCGTCACTGATGAGGAGGATTTTTTTACTAAAAAAGACTGCGTAAAGATGAATTTTAAGTAAAAAATCGAGAAGTTTTTTTGATATTTTTTATAAACTTATTCGCCGATGCAACTCTCGCAAAAGATCTTGAAAGATTTGAAAACCACAGAGTTGTTGTTGATGCGAGCATTGCGCATAACTTCTATTTTTGGCGCTGGAGAAAATTTAAATTGATGATTGGCGAAAATATCAGATCTTTTATCTTTTGGATCAAAGTTGAGGGGTTCTCGATATTTACGATTATTACCCTCGAAGCTGTTCATTTGGTTTTTGCCTTAGTTCATCGGCGGTTGTAAGGGTTTGCAATTTAATAAGTAGATTTGATTGAAAATTGACCCAAAACAATCTTGATTATTTAGTATCTCACTTAATGTAAATTTTACTTAGATAAATTTATGTTTTTAAAAACCATTCGTTACATCCGCAAGGCCTACAAAAACACCTGTCGAATTTTGCAAAATAGCGAAGATTCAAAAGTGCTCCAAGGTAAAATTATTGCTAGTCTAAATGCATCCAAATCAGTTAAAGATTTATCTGAAATTGAGTTCAAAGTCTTTTCACAGAATGGAGAAGATGGGATAATCCAATATCTTTTGAGCAAACTTGATATTCCAAACGAACATAAAATATTCGTAGAATTCGGAGTTGGTGATTATTACGAATCAAATACGCGACTTCTTTTAAATGCCGATCGGAATTGGCGCGGATTAGTCATTGAAGGTGATCCAAAAGAAGTTGAGAGAATCAAAAACCATGAGAATTTTGGAAATATAATCTGCAAGTTATGTGTGAATTTATTACTGCGGAAAGCATTAATAAAATAATCAATTCCGGACTATCTTTGAGTTCAGATAAGACTATTGGCATTCTAAGTATTGATATTGACGGTAATGATTATTGGGTGATGAACGCTATTGATTGTGTTGAGGCGATTATCTTGATATGCGAGTTCAACAAAAATGCTCCTTCTGGATATATTCAGCCTTATGAAGCAAACTTCATGTGGGACCGCAAGAGTTCTGCGGGAAGCTCCTTAGATGCCATTATAGATTTGGCAAAGAAGAAGAAATATCAATTTGTTGGCACTGATTCATCACAAGTTAATGCCTTCTTTGTTAGAGATGACTACTTAGAAAGAATGAATTAATTAATGGCGATTTTTTTGCCAAAGTTTCTTAATTTTTTTGCGAAGAAGTTTTAGATTTTGTTTGAGCGGTACAGGAATTTCTGAGAGTATTTTACTCTTTGAGTCAAAGGCGCAATTAGGCTTTTTGCAATTCTCACGAAAATGCTTAAGAATGGCATCAAAGACGTAAATTGGAATCCAGCTTAAATTCAAAAGATAGGCTTCAATCGCTGCGCCACTTGATTCTTCGATGCAAAAAAATCTTCCATCAGGATTCATGTGAACTACTTTTACGTCTTCTCCAAGCGGCAATTTTTCCATCTTCATCCCGAAGCCGCGACAGATTAAATCATCAAAAAAACTATTCTCGACGATCTTGGCAAGTCCGATCGTTCTAAATTTTTCTTCCGCTTTAAAAATAGCGTAAACCGACATCTCATTGAAGCTGCACGGGAAATTATTTTTCCTCATCTCTTGTTCAGTTTCTTGGAGGAATTCTTTGCGCGAAAAAACCTCAATAATTTTCTGGTTGTAGCGGTGAATTGTTTGAAGATTTCCGAAATATCCTTTGATGCAATCTCCGTTGGATTGTTCGGTGAAATCAATGTCAGCATACCTGTGTTCGACCAATGCAAGATCTTTAAAAATCATGTTGTCGGAGTCGAAATGCCAAAATTTTTCGATGCCATGCTTTACCAGAAAATTGTACAAGATGAACCATTTGCGAAAGACGAATTTGTTCCAATCTTCACCATGTTTGTAACTATCGAATGCTTGTGAGGTGATTAGTCTGTAAGTGTTGTCAAAAGTTTTTAACTCATCACCGAAAGCAAAATCAGTTAGATTAAAATGTTTTACACCATAGCGTAGCGCGACTTCTTTGTTCGATTCATCGCCAAGTAAAATAATTTCCTTGTTTGGATTAGAAATTTTTGCGCAATCAAAAACGTAAGGAAGATATTTGCTGAAGCCATAATGGCAGAAAATTATTGGTAAGTTTTTCATAAAAAGTTTAATCTTTTCGCTGGTTGAGCGAAGTCGAAACCAAGAAAAGATTTACGTCGAACTTTCTTGGTTTCGACTTCGCTCAACCAGCGAAAGTTTTACAGTAATGGCGTTTAGAGTGGGTGTTTATTTTTTTGATACCATTTCCAAGCATGTTCAACATGCTCTTCAATCTTTGTAAATCGAGGTTCCCAGCCCAGATATTCTTTGGCGAATTTGTTGTTTGAAATAACTAAATCTGGATCTCCAACGCGACGTTTTCCACTGAAGATTTTAAAATCTTTTCCGGTCACTTTTTTAAAAACCTCACTGACTTCTTTGACAGAAAATCCAACGCCATTACCTAAATTTATTTTGACTGAATTGCCAGTTTTAAGCTGCATCTCAAGTGCCATAACATGGGCATTTACGAGGTCATAGACGTGGATATAATCGCGAATGCAAGTGCCATCTTTTGTTTTGTAATCATCACCAAAAATTACGAATTCTTCGCGTTTTCCTTCAGCGACTTGTGCGAGAATTGGAAAAATATTGGCTGGATTTTTAGTTATTTCGCCAAGCTCTAATTCTGGATCAGCTCCTGTCACATTGAAGTAGCGCAGGGCGCTGTATATTAGTCCGTGGGCTTTGTTGTAACTTTCTAAAAGTTGCTCGCCCATCAATTTTGAGAATCCGTAAGGATTAGATGGATTTTTTTCGCTGTCTTCAGAAGTTAATTCTGAAGTGCCAAAAATTGCAGCACTCGAAGAAAAAATAAAATTCTCAATCTTTGAATCGATTGCGGCTTGCAGCAAAACATTCATTTTTGCGACATTGTTTTCGTAATATTTATGAGGATTTTTTACTGATTCTTCAACTGACTTAGAGCCAGCAATGTGAAAGATTGCCAGCGGTTTGTATTTAGAAAAAACCTCCAGCATTTTAGCGCGATCGCCAAAATCAGCTTCAACAAAATCTCCGTACTTAACTAATTTACGAAAGCCGGTAGAGAGATCGTCAACAGTGATTGGACAAAAATTTCTCTGTGCTAGAATCTTGCAAAGATTAGATCCGATAAATCCTGCTCCACCCGTCACAATAACATTTTTTTTCATGAGAATTCTAAACGCAATTCACGCACAAGGCATTGGAGGAGTTGATCAAGTTTTTCGTAATTACACGGAAGTTTTGACACAAAATTTATCAGGAGGTGGCCACGAGGTGGCGCTGCTAATTTCTAAGAATGGTAATGAAAATTACCAAGCTAAAAAAATTTTTAAGCTCAGAAATTTTTCGCAGGTTTTTGATTTCTTACACTTGTTGTGGATTGCCATTTGCTTCAGGCCAGACTTGATTATTTGCCACTCAAATCGCGTGATGAAGTGGATGCGTTTTTTGCCGCTAAAATCGGTGGGAGTTAATCACGGAATCAGTTTTAAAAATTCGCTACATTGCGATTTTGTGATTAGCATTAATCAGCAAATTGCTGATTTAGTTGTTGCTGCGGGATTCGATAAGGCAAAGTCATTCGTGCTTCCAAATGTAATTAAAATTGATCAGAAGTTTCGCGAGAAAAAATTAAAATCTCCGTTGGTAATTGGAATTTATGGCCGTCTTGAGCCAAGAAAAGGTTTTGATATTTTGCTCAAAGCCTGCGGAATTTTACAAAAAAATGCCGAGCAAAAATACAGGAATTTTCGTGTAAAAATTGGTGGCTTCGAAGTTCCAGGAACCTACGGCTGGCATAACATTAAAGACTTAGCTAAAGAATGTGATATTTCTGAAAAATGTGAGTTGGTCGGAACAGTTTTAGACAAGAAAAAATTCTTCGAAGATGTGGATATTTTTTGTGTGCCATCACGCGAAGAGCCTTTCGGTTTGGTAATTCTTGAAGGATTTTTATTTTCGACTTTGGTGATTTCTTCCGACAGCGACGGCGGAAGATTTTTAATTAAAGATGAAGAAAATGGCTTACTTTTTGCGAAGGAAAATCCTGAAGACCTTGCGGCAAAAATAATAAAAATTTTGGACAATCCAGAAATTTACTCCAGCCTTACCAAGCAAGCATTCTTAAGGCTCGAAAAAGATTTCTCTTTTGATTTTTTGAGTAAAGAATTAGCCAGAATTTTAGAAATAATCTCCAAATGAAATCACTGCCATCAATTCTAATTCTGTTGCTTTTAACCTCTTGTAATGCCTTTTGGGAGCCAATGCCAAAGAGTTGGAATTGGGGAATGAAGCCGCGTCCGACCACGGGCATACGCGGCTTTCCGCCAGCAGATACTGATTATGGCAAAGGTTTTCAGGATGGCTGTGTTGCGGCTTGGGATGCTGTAACTAAAGGTTTAACAGCTGACTTAAAACCAAAGTTTGATTACAAGCGTTACGCAAAAAATGGTGACTATGGCACTGGTTGGGGCGATGGTATTGAACACTGCACTTACATCTATGATTGGAATGTCACTTAAAACGCAGCTCAGTCTTTTTAATAAATTCTATTCTATTTTTTTGATGGGGAAAATTTGCCTTACTGCAGCGTTATTAATTTTATCCTCTTGTCGCATGCCGACAAATTTTGGTTTTTATCAACCAATTACTATGGATATGAACGTTCCAGATGGCCCGCCGGAATTTAAAGCGGGCTGGAGAGATGGTTGTAGGTCTGGATTGGCGAATGGTAATTTTCTTAATTCAGGTGTTTATCTAACTGAGGAAGGCGCGTCATTTTCTCCTGTTTATACTCATGATGGGCAATATCGCTCTGCCTGGGGTAATGCCTACTGGGTGTGTATGACTTATGGTTCAACCTTCGTATCATCTAATTCAATGCAGTTCGCTCCGCTTAAGTAATTAAATTATCAAAATCATGATTCACACTTCGTTTTTATTACTTACTTTGGCGCTTCTTTCTTCCTGCTCGACGTCTTTGGCTAAATATCTTCCTGATCGCCCGGATAAACAATTCAAAGAGAGTATGAAAGATAGCTCTCCTGAATTTGCACAAGGTTGGAAAGATGGTTGTGAGGTTGGAATGTCGAGCTCAAGTAATACTTTCTACAAAATGTTTTACCGTAATAACGCCATCGACGGTTATAAAATGGGTAGCTCATCAGACTATAGCGCGGCATGGGGAAATGCCTTTTGGTACTGTATGCGTTCTGATTCGATCAAGCAGAGCAGTAGCATCTGGAGCTCGGTGTTTGGTGGATATAGATAACTATGAGATTAATACTTCTCATTCTCATTTCCTTTGGCTTAATTTCCTGCAAAATCTTTGGAATACCTTCCAAGAGCAACTTTGTTCCTCTTTCGAATTTCAAAGTTCCGCCTGGAACACCAGCATTTAAATCTGGATATAAGGATGGATGTTCGAGCGTTCTCTATTCTCGTGGTAACATGTTTTATCGCTCACGTTATGAATATCGCTACGACCCAAATATGATTGACAATACCGAGTATAAATTTGGTTATTCAAAGGGTGGAAATTGGTGCTTTTCACATATTGTTGGGATTAGTCCTGATAACACATTAGGCCCTGCAGATGGCCTTTCTTCTTTATCCCCATATGGTGCAAGGCCAATGTTTGATACGTCTCCAAATAATATAGATAATGCTTTTGATGGTATGTTTGGCGGACTTTCTTTTCCGATAGATACCAACTCAACTCCAGGTGGGTTAAATGCCATATTTGATGTTTATCAAAAAGGCATTAGTGGTGGTCAAGCTGGTGCAGGAGGTTCTGTATTCGGTAGTAATCCACTGTGGTCTGGCGACAAAGGAGTTGGTTTTATGGGGATTTGGTAAATGTTTTTTCGCTCCCTGCTCATAGCTTTGCTTCTTACTTCTTGCTCTACTCCAAACTGGTACAAACCTTACGGATACACGACATTTAAAAGAATGCCAAAAGGAGGCTCTCCTGGTTTTCGACTTGGCTGGATTCATGGCTGCGAATCTGGTTTAGGATCGCAATTTGGCGGAGGATTATTCATGTATTTTTATACCTGGAGTCGTGATCCAGACATCACCTCAGTCAATCCCAACATTAATAAAATTAGACTGAGATATAAAAAAGAATTGGCCACAGTGAACTGGAATAATCAAAACGAAATCAAGAAGAATTTTAACGACTACAATACGATTTTTTGGAATGCTCACAGCTTTTGTCACGCGTCAATTTTAGGTATTTTGCAAATGGCCGAGATGAGGCCAGCGCTTCCAGGTGAAGATCGTTACGATCCTGGTTATGAGTCGATTGGAAAAGTGTGGTCGCTTCATGGCAAGGGCGATACACGTCTTGGCAAGGGAGACTTCTGGTAATATGAAAATCTTCTGCATCATTCTCTTAATTTTTTCTCTTGCTTCCTGCTCTTCTTACAAGCCAATTTTAGACCAAAACGAAAAATTTTTGGCGAGCAACGAAACGGAAAGGCAAAAAGAAATATCCGTCTGCAAATCTGAAGCTAATGAATATCTAGATAAATTAAAAACCGAACGCGCTTTACGAGAAGCTAGTCGCAAGGCTTTAATTGGTGGAATTGTTGGTGCGGCAGTTGGTGCATTTTCTGGAAAAAATATTAAATCTACTTTGATCGGAACCGCGATTGGAAGTGGTGCCGGTGCAATAATCGGTGGCCTTTCAGTTGTTGGTGAAGATAAAGTAAAACCCGAAGTGATTAAGCAGCGCTACATCAGTAATTGTTTGGCGAAGAAAGGTTATTCAGTAATTGGTTGGTATTAACTCACTCTTGTCATCCCCGCAAAGACTGGGATCTAGAAATTACGCGCGTTGCAATCCCTTCTTGATCCTCGCCTTCGCGGAGATGACGCGGGAAAGATCGGGGTAAATTTACAGCTTTAAACAAAACAAAAAATGAGCACAGAAAAAGAAAAAAAACCAGAAGGTATTCGTGTTGCAAAACTAATCGCCGCCTCAGGCCGTTGTTCACGGCGTGAAGCTGAAGAGTTGATCGTGGAAGGACGAGTGAAGGTAAATGGCGTGACCATTACAACTCCCGCAACATTCATTACCGATCATTCGGTAAAAATTGACGACAAGTTAATCAGTGCCAAGGGCCCTACGCGTCTATGGATCTTTCACAAGCCTGTTGGTTATTTAACGACAACAAAAGACCCCAATGGGCGCAAAACAATTTTCGATTTATTGCCGCGAGATTTACCGCGTGTGATTGGAGTTGGCAGATTAGATTACAACACTGAGGGCTTGCTGTTATTGACTACAGACGGTGCTTTAGCGCGTCATTTAGAATTGCCAAAAAACAAATTTGTTCGTGAATATCGCGCGCGAGTTTTTGGTAAAATTGATGAAGAGAGAATAAAAAGATTAGAGCGCGGAGTGACTGTTGATGGAGTCAGATATGGTTCGATCAAGGTTGAAGTAGAAACAGAAAAAGCCTCAAATTCTTGGCTAAAAATTTCTCTAACCGAAGGAAAAAATCGTGAAATCAGAAAAGTAATGGAGCATTTCGGCCTACAGGTGAATAGGTTGATCAGAATTTCTTACGACGAGTTTAAGTTAGGAAGTTTGCCCGTTGGTCAGGTATTGGAAATTAGGAAGGCGGTGGTGAATCAGTTTAAGTTATAATTTTGCAATAGTGACAAAACCTTCCGGATCGCTGAATTCAATTAATGAAGGACTGAGCTTACTCATTCCACCATCTCATCACAGGCTTTGATCCAAAAGGGCTCATTAAGAACTATTTATTCCACCAATTTCGCTAA
This sequence comes from uncultured Alphaproteobacteria bacterium, assembly GCA_903870105.1. Lineage (GTDB taxonomy): Bacteria > Pseudomonadota > Alphaproteobacteria > Rickettsiales > UBA1997 > UBA2645. The sequence continues at coordinate 17,496 of CAIQBQ010000043.1, forward strand.
CTTCCCTTTCGCCCAAATCCGAAAACGGTCGATGTAACTAAACACCGCGGGCACAACAATCAGAGTTAAAACGGTCGAAGAAATTAATCCGCCAATCACCGCCACGCCAAGCGAGGTGCGTTGCGCCGCTGATTCGCTTAGACCAATCGCCACCGGCAAAGTTCCGGCAATCAAAGCAAATGAAGTCATTAAAATCGGACGAAGACGCATTTTACCCGCGAGCACCAAAGCTTCAGTTCTTGACTTGCCTTGCTCGATTAAATGATTAGCGAAATCGACTAACAAAATCGAATTTTTCCCCGAGACAGAAATAAGCATGAAGACCCCGAGCATGGCAAAGATATTTAGCGACTCACCGGCAAAAAATAGAGAATAAGCCGCGCCACACAAAGCGAGAGGAAGTGCCAATAAAATTGTTAATGGCATGATGAACGATTCATAAAGGCTGGTTAAAATTAAGTAGATAAATAACACCGCCATGCAAATTGCGATCCCCATCGAGCTTTGCATTTCCTGCATATTTTCAGAATCGCCGATGAAGAGGTAGCGGATTCCGGTGGGAATTTTCATTTCGCCTTTGTCACGAAATTTTGTTTCAACATCGCGCATAATATCGCCAAGACCAGCGCCCTTAATGATGCTGGCATTAATTTGAATGTAACGACCACGATCCATGCGAGTAATGATGGCATCTTCTAAACCCTCCTCTGGAACAGCGACATCAGAAAGTCTGATTAATTTTTGATTGAGATTTGGCACAAACATCGAGCCAAAATTATCGCGGAGATCTCGCTGCTCTGGTTTTAAGCGCACGCGAATATCATATTCCAATCCATCCTGACGTAATTTGGTTGGCGTATAACCCTCAACATAGCCACGCAATTCATTACCTAAAATCTGTGGATTTACGCCGTAAATTTTTGCCGCATTATCCTTGATGCGCACACGAAATTCATTGCGTGACGCTTTATTGCTGATGTCGACATCCTTCAAGCGCGGATCATTTTTTAAAAATTCTAAAACCTTCGCTGCATATTCATCTAAGGCATTTTGTTTAGTTGAAATTAAAAGTAGATTGAAGGGCTGGCCACGCGAAACACCACTTGATGGGTCATAGTCTTTGACGATTGGATTAGCGTAGGCGAATTCTTTTAGCTGTGCGCGTAATTTTTCTTTGAAGGCTCCAGTGCTAATTTTTCTAATTTTTCCGGGCTTGAGTTTGATATAAATCTCTCCGCGGTTTGATTGAGCTGAGCTTGTGCCAGAGGTGCCAGCAGAAAGTTCCACTTCTGGATTTTTTCTGACGATTTCATCAATTTTTAATAATGATTGGGTAGTGTTATCAAGGCTAGAATCTGCTGATAATTCGATGCTAACTGACAATTCACCGTTATTATTTTCAGCTAAAAAAGTTTTCGGTACGAATTTAAACACAACAAGACTTAGTGCTAAAATTACCCCAGTTACAGCGAGAATTTTTGCAGGATGGCTGATCGAAAAACGCACGATTTTCTCATATTTTTCTTCAAGCATTTTTTGGAAATCATCGAACTTTCTCAGTATTTTACTCTCGTTTAGATGATGAGTTTTTTTGCCGGATAAATAGGCGCAAAGTACCGGTATTATTGAGATGGCAACGAATAGGCTAATCAGCATCGCAAAGGAAATTGTAAGACCAAATTGCTTTAGATATTGACCAACAACGCCGCCCATAAACGCGAGGGGAGTGAATACAGAAATCACAACAGCGCTAATTGCGACAACGGCCATCAAAATTTCTTTTGAAGCCATTATTGCCGCTTCTTTTGGCGGGATGCCTTGTTCGATTTTTCGGTAAATATTTTCGACAACAACAATCGCATCATCAACAAGTAGGCCAACAGCAAGACTTAGAGCCAGTAAAGAAATAATGTTAATCGAGAAGCCAGCCAAATACATTAGGATGAAAGATCCAACCAGTGAGATCGGCAGAGAAACCGCGGTAATTATGGTGGCGCGCGAATTGGCGAGAAAGAAGAAAACAGTTAAAACAGTGAGAATAATCGCAAGCACAATACTCTCGTAAATATCCTCCACATTGTTGCGAATATACTTACTTGCATCTTTCACTGCTACGATTTCTGGGTTGCCTTTCATCATTGCAAAATCACCCTCCATCTTGCTGATTTTCTTTTTCACGCCATCGACAACGGAGATAATATTCGCATCAGATTGGCGATAAACGCTTATAAATAGAGACTTCTTGCCATTAACGAAGGCGCGCGAAGTTTCGTCTTCTAAGGTATCGCTAACTTCTCCCAAATCAGAAACATGCGTTGGCACTTCATTGGCGTAGAAAGAAACAATAGTGTCTTTGATTTGAGAGATTTCATTGAACTCGCTGGCGCTGCGAAAAATCTGCTCATTAGCCCCTTCGTCAGCTTTTCCAATCGAAACATTTTGCCCAGATTTGGCGAGTTGCGCATTAACCTGCGAAAGAGAAATTTCACGATTACGCAATAATTTTTGATCGAGCAAAACGTGAATTTCTCTTTTACGTGCACCGAGAATTTCTACCATTCCAACATTACTAGACTGCTCAATTCCTGGGCGTACGTAGTTATCGGCTAAATCGAAAAGTTCTGCTTCGTTGAGATCGGCAGAAAGCGCAAAAGTCGCGACCGGTTGATCGGAAGGATCCATGCGACGAATCACAGGCTCTAAAATATCTTCCGGAAGATCTGAGCGCGCTTGATTGATCTTATCGCGAATCTGTTGCTCGGCATATTTAATATCGACACCCTGAAACAAAGTAATAATGATCTGACTAGTGTTCTTCATGTTGCGCGAAGACATGCGCTTGATGCCGGAAACCGTAGCGATTTTATCTTCGAGTGGTTTGGAAACCAGAGTTTCAATCTCCGCTGGTGAGGCTCCTTTGTAAGTTGTGGCGATGAAAATTGTTGGGATGTCGATGTCTGGGTAAAGATCAACGCTCATGCTGCGAAATGAAATCCAGCCTACAGCGATGATGGTGAGCATGATGCTCGTAATGAAGGCTGGGCGCTTGATTGCGAGTTCGGTGATATTCATGAATAAGTTATCTTTAATTTGACCAAATCTTCCAACGTCACTAACTGATTAATCTTCCTGGATTAAAGTGTAATCAGGTTGATGCGATGTCTTTTGTGTAAGTGTGGATATTAATTTTGATAAAGCCGCGAATTCGCAATTGCTTCTAAAAGTCGGTAAGCGAGTTGCTGAGTGGCGAGTTCAGAATTAGAAAAATCCTGCTCAAATAGAAGAACTTGGTAAGTAGTTGTACGGCCTTGTTTTAAAAGGATTCGCTCATTTTCTAATTTTAATTTTTGTGCTGCCTCAATGGCTAAAGAGAGTTTTAAATTTTCTTTATAACTCGCCATGTTTTGTATCAAACTTTGCCAATCATTTTCTTGTTCGAGCATTCTTTGGCGGTAAGTAATTTTAGCGGCGGAGGCTGACTTTACTGCACCTTCGCGAATGTCAGAAGTAAGGCCAAAATTAATCGGCATCGAAAATTGCACGCCGATTTTTGAGCCAATTCCGTTAGGCGCAAAGCTATTATATGCGGCTTTGTAAGGAGTATCTTTGATCTGAGTGACTGAGTGTGAGCCATACAAATTCAGCGATGGTTTGTTATTTTCTTCTTCAAGTTTTGCAGCGGCGACTGCAGCTTTCATCGTTGCTTCACTGGCTTTCACATCAAAGCGATCTGCTGCTTTGATTGTTGGCACGAGTAAGGTCTGTAACTTTTTTAAATCAAAATCATCGAGTTTTTCAGGAAGTTGATCGAGATCAACATTGCGCTGTTTGTTGAAAGTTTTGATGGCGATTTTTTCATCATTTTCAGCTTGCTTAAGAAATAGATGTCGAGACTCAAAAGAGGCTCGCGCCTGCAACACATCTGACTTATCGCCCAAATTCATTCTCTCTCTTTTGGTGACATAATCCAAAATTTTCTTAGCACTGTCTAAAGCGCGACGCTGAATTTCAACAGCTTTACGCGTGTAAACCAACATCCAGTAAGCCTTTTCTGAATTAGTTAATTCAGTTAGTGAGAGTGCTTTCGCGGTGAGTTTTTGTGATTCGTTGGCGAAGTAAGTCGAGTCCTTAGTTGCTTTGGTTGAAGCGCCGAAACGGTTTTGCCACAAAGACAAAGTAAGCTCTAAAGTTGGAGTGCTCTGATAGTTTTCAATCGCTAGCGAAGAGTTCGCATAGCTAGAAGCATTTAAGCCCTGATATTTGGTATTGTTTAGCGAGTAATAAAGATTGGTATTTAGACCGAAATCAGAAGTTTGTGAAAAACCAATTTGGTTTTTTTGGTAATTAACTTGCTTGTAGCGAACAATTTGTAGCGCCTGATTTTGCTCAGAGAAGGATTTTTCGCTATAACCGTAAAGCTTGACGGCAGTAACTAAATTAGCTTTTTTCTTAAGTAATTCGTAGGCATCAGCATTTTGTGCTGAGGCGTTGTAGTTTAGATTTTGGGTTCTTACTTGATCTAAATATTCTGAAACAGAGAGAGCGTAAGAGTTAGTGCCACAGCAGACTAAAATTAATGACGTTAGTAAAATACGTAACATGAAAGCCGAAGTTTTTTTTACTAAAATTAAGGAGATTTTTTCTGAGAAATTATTTCCTAAGAAGATTGCTGTTGCTGTTTCCGGAGGCGCTGACTCTCTGGCTTTGACTTTACTTTTGCAAGAATTTTGCCTCGTAAAAAAGATAAAACTTTTTGCCGTAACCATTGATCACAAAATGCGCGAAGGCTCGTCCAAAGAGGCTTTATTGCTCAGTAAAATTTTAACTAAGAGAAAAATCTCTCACAAAATTCTGGCAATTCCGCGCAAAAAAATTCCCAAGAAAAATATTGAAGCAAAGTTGCGTGAGCTGCGTTACGAATTGCTTAAAAACTTCTGCGTAAAAAATAAAATCGAGTTTTTATTTCTCGGACATCACGGCGGAGATGTGGCAGAAAATTTTTTAATTCGTCTCTTTCGCGGTTCGGGCCTGGATGGATTGTCGACAATAAGCGAGCTTGTTGACTTCAATGAAATCAAGCTCGTACGACCTCTGTTAAATTTTGAAAAAGAAGATTTAAAAAAATTTCTTCGCGCAAAAAAAATTCGGTGGTTTGAAGATGAAACAAATTCCGACGAGAAATTTTTACGCAATAAAATCCGTAATTTTTTAGAGACTCTTCCTGAAAAAGATTTGATTCAAAAGCGTATTAAAAATTCTTCTGACGAAATTGCTAAAATGCGCGATTTCTTCGATGAGTTGATGTGGCGCGAGACCAAAGAAATTGTAGTCTTCGAAGATAAGAGAGTTTTAATTAATCGTGAAAAATTCCGCGAACTTGACGAAAAAATTGCTCTAAAAATTCTTGCCTTTGCCTTGATGAAAATTGGCAAAAAAAATTACAAACCGCGCCGTGAAAAGTTGGAAAGATTTTATGAATATTTAATCGCAAAAGATGTGTTGAAGTTGCGCAACTTTTACGGTTGTACGAGTAAAAAATTAGACGAAACAAGTGTTGTTATTCTTCCTGGATCCCAGCCGGTATGATAATATTGGAAGTAAGTGTCTAATATTCATGCTTCGGACATAATCAGAATGACATTGATCAATCACTCTGAGCCTGTCGAACGACAATGTTTTTTAGCACTGATTCCAAAATCATTCTCGCTCAGGTGATGATCAGAGAGATTTCGTGCGCACGTAATTTAATTTAAAGACTAAGTGACAAAATTCGATGTAGTAATCATTGGTGCCGGTGCCGCGGGATTAATGTGCGCCTTAACTGCCGGTCAACGTGGCCGTAAGGTTTTGCTTCTTGATCACGCCAAAGCAGTAGGTGAAAAAATTCGCATTTCTGGCGGTGGCAGATGTAACTTCACCAACCTTTACACCGCTCCAAAAAACTTCATTTCACACAATTCACATTTCTGCGTTTCGGCCTTGAAACGCTTCACTCAGCAGGACTTTATTGCTTTGGTAAAAAAGCATGAAATCGCCTTTCACGAAAAAACTTTAGGCCAACTTTTTTGCGATATTTCCTCGCGGCAAATTATTGGAATGCTTCTGAAGGAATGTGCTGATGGAGCTGTTGAAATAAGGCTTGAAACCTCTGTTGGCAAAATAAAAAAATCAGAAAATTTATTCGAAATAGAAATTGGAGACGAATTAATTCACAGCGAATCTCTAGTGATTGCGACTGGAGGTTTGTCAATTCCAAAAATAGGCGCGACCGGTTTTGGTTACGATGTGGCGCGACAATTTGGTTTGAAAATTAAACAAACAATTCCGGCTCTTGTGCCACTAACCTTGGCAGAAGAAATTTTATGCAAGACAAGAAATCTTTCCGGCGTTGCTGTCGATGCAATTGTCTCTTGCGGCAAAATAAATTTCCGCGAAGCAATCTTGTTCACCCATCGCGGACTCAGTGGTCCAGCTATTTTACAGATTTCATCTTACTTACAGCGTGGCGAAAAAATTGTGATTAATTTACTGCCCGAAATTGATGTTTTAGTGCAATTACAAGAAGCAAAAAAGTCGCAATCAAGACAACAATTGCCGAGTTTTTTTGCACAGTTTTTACCAAAAAGCCTGGCATTTTTTTTAGCTGAACAAGCGAATCATCAAGGAAATCTCAGCAATCTTTCCAACAAAAAAATAAAAGAAATCTCCGACCTTATAAATCGTTGGACCATTGTTCCAACAGGTACGGAAGGCTATGCCAAAGCAGAAGTAACTCTAGGCGGAATCGACAGTGAAGAAATTTCTTCTAAAACTTTCGAGGCCAAATCTGTACCGAATTTATTTTTTATCGGAGAGGTTTTGGATGTAACTGGTTGGCTTGGAGGTTTTAATTTTCAATGGGCATGGGCCTCGGGCAGAGCGGCCGGGGAGTGTGCTTAGATTATTATAAGCAAAATTACGCGTAGGCGAAGATCCAGAAGTGTTGAAATAAACCGAAATGAAGTCGAATAGAAAATGTTAGTTGAAAGAAGGTAAATAAGCTTTTTCGCCCCCGCATTATTGATCTTGTGAGAATCTGAGAAGATTTTTTACTCAGGTTTAAAATCTCAGAAAAAATTACGAATTTTCTTCGAGAGCAAGAGCAACGTCAAAAGCGGTTTGTTCGTCGAAATGTTTGGTGATTACTTGTAGGCCTAGAGGCAATCCGTCTTTGTCAAAACCAGCGGGAACAGATATCGCGGGCAGGCCAGCGAGATTGACTGGAATGGTAAAGACATCGTTTAAATACATTTTTACTGGATCGGATTCACTCAGGGTTTTTGACTCGTTAATTGAAAATGCCGCGCTTGGAGTTGTCGGTGCGAGAATCGCGTCGACTTTTTTAAAAGACTCGATGAAGTCTTGGCAGATAAGGTTGCGCACTCTTTGAGCTTTTTTGTAGTAAGCGTCAAAATAGCCGGCGGAGAGAACGTAAGTTCCGGTGAGGATTCTTCTTTTTACTTCGTCGCCAAAGCCTTGAGCGCGAGTTTTTTCATACATTTCTTCAAGCGATAATTTGTCTCCTTCAGCACGAAATCCGTAACGCACGCCATCGAAGCGAGCTAGATTTGACGAGCATTCAGCTGAGGCAATAATGTAATAAACGGCAGCAGCGTAATTGGTGTGCGGTAGGGAAATTTCAACAATTTCGGCGCCGCGTTTTTGTAAAATTTCTTTACCGCGATTCCAAAGTTGCACGATTTCTTCTGGCATTCCGGCGACGAAATATTCTTGCGGAATTCCAATCTTTTTACCTCTAACGTCGGAGTTAAGAAGCTTTTCAAATTGAGGCACTGCCAGGTTCATTGAAGTAGAATCTTTGGTGTCGAATCCAGAGATTACGCGTTGCAAAAGTGCGGCATCGTAAACATTTTTAGCGAAGATTCCGGCTTGATCTAGCGAGCTAGCGAAGGCAATCATGCCGTAACGTGAGCAGCGTCCGTAAGTGGGTTTAATACCAACGGTGTTTGTAAAAGAAGCGGGTTGTCTGATTGAGCCTCCAGTGTCAGAGCCAGTTGCAGCGGCGCAGAGATTTGCGGCGACAGCGGCAGCAGAACCACCAGAAGAGCCTCCGGGAACTAAATTCTCATCAGAACCTTTTCTTTTGTAGGGATTAATTACTGGCCCAAAAAAACTATTTGTATTGGCCGAGCCCATTGCGAACTCATCCATGTTTGTCTTGCCGAGCGTTACTGTTCCGGCGTCGAGAAGTTTTTGTGTAACAGTAGATTCGTAAGTAGGAGTGAAATCGGCGAGCATTTTTGAAGCGGCAGTTGTGCGCAAATTTTTAGTGCAAAAAAGGTCTTTAATCGCGAGAGGAATCCCTTCCAAATCACCGGCAATTCCGGCAGAAATTTTTTCGTCAGATTTTTTTGCTTGAGTTAAGGCGAGGTCAAAAGATTCAGTTATAAAGGCGTTTAACCCGCGATTTTGTTCGATGTTTTGGATATAGCTTTGCGTTACTTCGACTGCAGAAAATTTTTTTTCTTTTAGGCCGGAAATAGTTTGACGGATGGTCAGTTTAGTCAGTTCGGTCATTTCGCTTGTTTGATTAATGTGAGTAATTCGCTCTTGTTTAGAAGTTCGCCGGCGAGCAAACCTTTCGTAGCACTTGGTCCGTAAATAGCATTAAACGGAATGGCGAAACGATTGTGCTTACGCATAAATTCCATAATTTCTTGATTTGGTTTAGTGATGTCGCCACGCATTCCAATGATTTCGCCGCGTTTTAATAAAAGGACTATCTCGGCGCTCTGCAAGACGTTGATTTTATTGAATTTGCAGGTGATGCACCAATCAGCGGTGACGTCGACTAAAACAGTTTTACCCTCTCTAACTTGGCGGTAAATTTCTTCCTCATTAAATGTTTGCCAAAGTCCTTCAGCATGTTCGGTTTTGGGTTGGGAGTGTTTCTGAAAATCTCCTGGTAATGCAAAAGCTGATCCGGCAAGCAAAATTATTGCCGCGTATTTTAGAATTTTGTCAGAGATTTTGAAGGAAAGAAAAATCGCCACCACTAGCAACAAGATCAGTATCGTAGCGGTTAAATCAAGATTGTTGGATAAAATGTGAAGCAACCACAGCACCGTTGCCGCCATTAATAAAGCGAGAAAATGCTTGAGTTGAATCATCCACATTCCTGGTTTTGGTAAGAGATAAACCAAGCGCGGAGCAAAAAACAAAAAGATGTAAGGCGCAGAAAATCCGATTCCAATGAAGAAGAAAATCGTAAAAATTGTCGCAAAGTTTTGAACGAGAGCAAAAGAAATTGCTGAGCCAAGAAATGGCGCTGAGCAAGGTGTGGCAAGCAATGTTGCTAAAATTCCAGAAAGGAAATTTGGTATGAAAATATTTTTCTTTTTTTCCTTCTCGTCGATTTTTTTATTTAAAAATGTGGCAAGAACTTGTTCGAAACTAATTTCAAATTTTCCAAGTAAATTCGCGGTGAAGAATGTAACAACAATGATTAAAAAAATTAGGAAACTGGGGTTTTGAAATTGCAATCCCCAACCAAGTTCGTTACCGGTAAATTTAATGGCACAAGCGAGTATGGCAAAAATTAAGAAGCAGAAAATAATTCCGAGAGTGGTGGAGAAAAATGCGAAGCGAATACTCTCTAATCTTGAATTGGGGCGGTCTATTACGGAAAGTAATTTAATTGATAATACCGGCAAAACGCAGGGCATTACGTTGAGAATTAAGCCGCCGAGAAGGGCAAAAAAAATGTAAGCAATGATGCGAAAACTACTAACTTTCTGCTGCTCGTTTTCTATTACATTTGTTTCGCTGGTTAATTGTTTTGAGTAGAATTTTTCGATCTCTTTTAGTGAGGCGTTATCGATTTCGTTTGGAATCGTGAGAGAAAATTTTTCGCTAACTGGAATGCAGATGTCTTTGCACAAGCCGTAGTCAAGAGACAGGGTAAGTTCGGTTGCTTCGCCAACTTTTTGCAAATCAATCGTAATCGGAATTGTTACTTCATTGTGGTA
>CAIQBQ010000044.1 GCA_903870105.1 uncultured Alphaproteobacteria bacterium
GTAACCCGCGGCAAACTCTTCACCTACACAACAACAAAAGAAGGTGAAATTGACCTAGGATTTAACATCCTCCTCGAGAAAAACTACGCTACCAGCAAACAAGTTCAGACTGATTCTTCTCAAGCCTTTACTCTTAACCCGTCAAAAAGCTCTTACACCTACAAAGCTGAATTAGAACGAGTTGTCGACGGCGACACAATCCACGTAAAGCTCGATTTAGGATTTGGAATTAAGCACCGAGAGATTTTACGTCTTGCAAAGATCAATGCTGCAGAAGCAGAAACGAAGGAAGGGAAGAAGGCGACAGCAGCTTTAAAGAAAATTTTAAAAGACTCTTCATTCCTAATTGTGAGAACGAATAAAACTGACATTTACGGGCGTTACGTTGCCGATGTATTTTTTGGGAAAGGCAGTCCCAAAAAAGTTGCAGAAAATGGAGAATACCTAAACCAACTTCTCCTCGACCGGGGGTTGGTTGAAGTTTATTAGAATCTAAAAAGCACCATTTGTTTGAGAGGAATAAATATACTCGAATAAGATTTTTTAAGATTTCTACTTAGCTTGAACGAGGGATTGAGGTTGCGATAGCTTTGGTTGCATTTAAAAAGTTGATTCCTAGTTTCCGCCACCTGTTTTTCGTCTAGAAAAATTCTTACTTTACTAACTTTCTAACCGAAGCCGGCATTCCAACTCCAGCCAATTCCCCAGAATATCGCGGGGGCCACAAAGGCTTCAAATATCTCTTACAATGACAAATAAAATACACGCTAAAGAGCATCAGGACCTTCCTTTTGCCCAAGAAAACTTTGCTGAACTTTTCGAAGAATACGAACAAGACAGTCAAAAACTTGTTGAAGGCACAGTCGTAAAAGGCGTAATTGTTGGCATTACCGACAAAGGTGTTGCTGTTGATATCGGCGCCAAATCAGTCGGATTTATCGACATTATGGAATTCAAACGCGATGGCGAAATAAACGAAGGAGATGTTGTCGACATCTTCCTAGAGCGCATCGAAAACAGAAGAGGTGAACTAATCATCAGCCGCGACAATGCTCGCCGCTACATCAATTGGCATTTCTTAAAAAACTGTCTTGAAGATAAAGTTATCGTTGAAGGCACAATCATCGGTCGCGTTAAAGGTGGCTACGCTGCTGACATTAATGGCATCATTTGTTTCTTGCCACGCAGCCAAGTTGATACCGTTCTTCTTTCTGACGACAATTTCCTTATCAACAAAGTTGAAAAATTATACGTTCTTAAAATCGATGAACTTCGTGGAAACGTTGTTGTTTCTCGTCGCGCAGTTCTTGAAGGACAACGTAACGTCGAAAAAGATAAAGTTCTTGCTACGATCAGAGTTGGTGACGCTCTAGATGGCGTAGTTAAAAACATTACCGATTACGGTGCGTTCGTTGATTTTGGTTCATTCGATGGCCTTCTTCACTTAACAGACATCTCTTGGTGCCGCGTTAAACATCCTTCGGAAGCTCTTAAAGTTGGTCAGCAAATTAAAGTTCAAGTCATCAAATATGATGAAGCAACTAAGCGCGTGTCTTTGGGCATGAAACAGCTTCAAGAAAATCCTTGGTCTTCGATTGCACAAAGATATCAAGTTGGCGCAACTCTGAAAGGCAAAGTTACTAACATTACTACTTACGGCGCCTTCGTTGAAATTGAACCTGGCATTGAAGGTCTAGTTCATATTTCTGAAATGAGCTGGCTCAAAAATAACTCTTCTTCAAACAAGGCAATCGTTGCCGGGCAAGAAGTTGATGTAATGGTTTTAGATGTGAATTCAGAAAATCATCGCATCTCTCTTGGCATGAAGCAGTGCGAGAAGAATCCTTGGCAGGCATTCTCTGAGAAGCATAATGTTGGCGATGTAGTTGAAGGCGTTGTAAAAAATTACACCGAATTTGGCTTATTTGTTGGCTTCGACAGTGGAGTTGAAGGTCTAGTTCACATCTCTGACATCGGCGGTTCTGGCACTGCAGAAGAGAATGTAAAACAATTCAAAAAAGACAGTTTGATCAAAGTTGTTATCCTTGGTAGCAACTACGAAAAAGAACGCATTTCTCTTGGTCACAAACAACTCGATAACTCAAACTTCCAAGCTGAATTACAAAAAATTCATGAAGGAGCGATCGTTTCTTGCGTCGTAATTGGCGTGAAAAAAGACTTCGTTGAAGTTGAGCTTGATATTGGCCTCAAAGCAATCGTCAAAAGACTTGATCTATCAAGAAATAAGCAAAACCAAAAAACTGATAAGTTTGAAGTTGGCGATCGCGTTGAAGCGAAAGTTACACTATTCAATCAGGCTAACGGCAAGTTGCTTCTATCCATTAAAGATATGGAAGATGAAGAGCAAGAAGCTCATCTTTACTCAGAAGATGGAAGCAGCGGAACAACAATCGGCTCACTTGCTGGTGATGTTTTAGGATCACTTAAAACAACCGATTAAGAACCAGTTCATGTCTAACAACGATCACCTCGCCGCTCTGATTTATCTCAAAAACAAGGTTCATAAATGGAAAAACCTTGCCCTCCTGTTTGGAGTTTTTGCTCTGATTGTTTTGTTCAAAGCAATCTTCGGTAACAACTTAACAAGCAGTGCGATTGAAAGCGATTACATCGCCGACATCAAAATCGAAGGCGTTATTTTTGAGAATGAATTCAGAAGCGAGGTGCTCGCAGAACTAGCTGCAGACAAGTCGGTGAAGGCAGTAATTGTAAATATTAATAGTCCTGGAGGCGGAATAGTTGGCAGTGAGATGCTGTTTAATGATCTACGCGCAATCGCCGCAAACAAACCGATTGTAGTCGTAATGGAATCTCTCGCCGCCTCTGGTGGCTACATGGCCGCAATTGCCTCCGACCACATCATAGCTTACAATGGCACATTAACTGGATCGGTTGGAGTATTGATGGAATCGCCAGAAGTAACTGATTTAGCTCAAAAACTCGGAGTGAAATTTAATACATACAAATCATCTCCTCTCAAGGGCGCTCCCTCGATGTTTGAAAAATCAACTCCAGCAGTAGATAAGGTTATTAGAGACTCAATTTCAGACTCTTATCAATTTTTCTCAGGATTAGTAAAAGAAAGGAGAGGAAATCGCCTTAATCCAAAATTTATTAAGGAATCTTTAGACGGAAGAATATTTACAGGCAGACAGGCTTTAGCCGTCGGATTGATTGATGAAATCGGCAGTAAAGATTCAGCCCTAACTTATTTAGAAACTAAGAAGATCGACACCAAAAAATTGCCCATTCACAAAATAGAAATCATAGAGAAAGAAAATAAATTTCTTGATCGCTTCTTTGGACTTATTCCATTTTTTAACGGAGCGCAAAGCAAAAATTCTCAACATAAATTAATGGCAGTGATGCAGTAATTTAGACTATCGAATCAGTCGGCAGTTTTAAATTTGCTATTTAATTTTCGATAATTAGCTTGCCTTCGCCCCTTTGTTTTCTAGGATGGAAGGCAGTTTAACTCAAGTTTAATTTTTTCCCTAACAACCAACAATTTTATGACCAATAACAACGAGATTTTTGACAGAGTAAAAAAAATCATCATCAACCACTTAGGCGTTGAAGAAGTAAAAGTAACTGAAGTAGCAAGCTTTATTGACGATCTCGGCGCAGATAGCCTTGATCAAGTTGAACTCGTAATGGCCTTTGAAGAAGAATTCGGAATTGAAATTCCTGATGAAGCCGCTGAAAAAATCACAACTGTGGGCAGCGCGACAAAATACATTTCTGAAAACATGTAATTAAGGCCAAAAACCTTAATTAAAAAGCCCTCGAGAAGCAATTCTCGGGGGCTTTTTTTTGCCTAAAACACGCAATCCAAGTTAATTAAAACTTCCCAACTCGACCAATTAATCATTTTAGATTTATAAAAGAACTCAAAAAAGACTCTGATTCTGGCGCTAAAAATTGACTATGAGGCCGCTGCGGAGAAGGTTTTCATCATTTACAAACCGGTCTTTACAGCTCTATTTTTAAACCTTTACGAAGGGAGTTTTTATGAAGGAATTTTTTCAATGATGGATCGGGATTGATTTAATTTTACTATAAAAAACTTCCACACTGGGTGAAAATGAATTCCATAAAGCCGAGCGTTTTACACTTCTCATCGAAGAGGTTTGCAAAAAAATTGATCTTGCCAATTCTTTCGAAAGCATTTTTTTAAAATATTTTCCGCATATGGGTTGGTCACAAAGCCTTTTTTCATAAGGCCTCGTGACTAAAAAATTAGGTAGATTCGTGCTTATGGCTCTCTTAATCTACATTTAAAATAAAATGAAAATAAGCCGACAAGAAGTAGAGCCTAAAAAACGTATAATTATCGCAATTGGGCAATCGGAATCTGATATCGCATCGCTAGAAAAAAGCCTGGGAGGACGGGACGATTTGTTTATTATTGCATCTCCAACCTACGACGAAAACACGTTAGAAAGATTGCGCGGCCAAGTAAGTGCTGTTACCCGATTCGATATTTTGACACATGGTGGCGTGATTAATAAAGAACATCACTTTCAATCAGGGCCAAAACAAAGTATTCCAACCAAGAATTTATTCACAAAATTGCGGGAAATCGTTGGTGAAGAAACGCCACTTAACAATGTAAACCTTTGGTCATGTTTCGGTGGCGCCGCCGCTAAAGATGTTAAAGAGCTGGGGGCCAGCTCTACACTCATCTGTCACGCTGATGAAAATTCAATATCTTAACCAAAACAGTCCTTAACAAGATCATTGCTGCGAAAGCGCAAACTGGTCACGAAAGTTTTCTCGATAGTTTTTTGTACTCGCCAGAAACAGTAACTTTTTCCTACTACCCAAAAATAGGTGGTGAAGTAGTAAAACACACCGCTCGTCGCTCAGGCCGAGCAATAACTGTCAACGCTGAATTGTCGCGACATCTAGAGGAGAAATTTAAAAATTTTTCTTTATTTCTTACCGACGCAGGATTGCCGACGGATGATCTTTCGGCAGCAAATCTCTCAGCAGAAGCTATACAAAAATACCTAGAAGAAGACATTCTTCTCTCTGCATTGCGCAACAATCCCGAACGACTGCAAAAATACTTTTTAGCGAAAGATTCATCAGACAACAAAAAATTTAATCTCACCCAAATAACAATTGCCGAAATGCAAGTAAGCCCGCTGGTTTGGGCTGCAAAAAATGGTCACTCAGAATCTGTTAAGACTTTAATTGATTGTGGGGCGAATGTTAATTTTAAGAGCACGGATACTGGAACCACAGCTCTTATGTACGCCTCAGCATATGGCCATAAAGATGTAGTTAAGAAACTAATCTCAAGTGGAGCTGATGTTAATATTACGAGTGATGCTGAAGCCACAGCTCTTATGTCCGCCTCACAAAATGGTCATACGGATGTAGTTGAAGAACTAATCTCGGGTAAAGCTGATGTTAATATTGAGAATGATAAAAAACTCACAACGCTGACATTGGCCTTAATAAATGGTCACACAGAATCTGCTAAGGCGTTAATAGAAAATGGTGCAAATGTTAATTTTGAGGACAATGCTGGAAACACAGCTCTTATATTAGCCTCGCAATATGGTTATGCTGATATAGTTAAAAAACTAATCTCAAGTGGAGCTGATGTTAATTTTAAGAACAATGCTGGATTCACACCTCTTATGTTCGCCGCACACGATGGTCATGGAGATGTAGTTAACGAACTAATCGAAGGTGGAGCTAATCTTAGTATTGCGGACGGTGCTGGATCTACGGCTCTTAGTTACGCTTGGAAAAGAGGTGAAGAAGATCCGATTTATAAAATAATAAAGACTTCTTTGGATAGGCCAAAAGTAGATAGTAAACAAAATCGACTCTCTTCCCAGAGCTCCTTAATCGTAGGCACTCCAAGCACATCAATCACTGCTATGGCTGCGACAGCTTTTTTTGCAGTAGCAGCAGCTGCTTTATTTATGTGGAAACGCAAAGGCAGATACGCCGATCAAGAGCATCGTCCTCGTGCCGAAGTAAATAACCCTCTAGCAGAGAAAACTAAAAAGGACGCGAGAAAGGACAAACCTAAAGGTAAAACTTCGTAGAAGGTCACGAAGTCATCTCAAATAATAATCTCCAGAAAGATATTTTTAGGAAGAAGATTGAGCAATTTGCGCAGCTTTAAAGATTGTCATTTGAAGTTGAGCCCCCACTTAGAATCCAAACTTTAAATTTGTTATTGCGAGAAATTAGGCGAGACATCAATCCCAAGTTAATTACGAGGCAATATCCAAACAAGTAAACCGATTGCGGATAAATTTCGCATTAGCCACGCAATCTTGGTATTGCTTGTTCGAAAGCCCCAGCGATCTCGCCGAAGTTTTAATTTTAAAATGCTTAAAAATTTCTTTTAGAAGCGATTCGTCGAGATGAATTTTTTGCAGCTCTTGTTTAAGTTTTGGCCAATTAATTTTCTTAAGTTTTAACGCCGTTTTAGCCGCATATTCTATTTTGCACTGCTTCGTGATTTTCTTGGAAAAGAAACCGCTCTTTAAGTTTTCATTGCGAGCCTTGCGCAAAGAAGAATGGCAATCCATTTCTATCTTAATTGCTGCCTCACTTCTCTCTTCGCAATAATGAGAAAGAAAATCTTTTTGTAACTTTGCGCTAGTCAAAGTAGTCACCGCAATCATCTCTCCATGCAATTTATTCTTGGCAACTTCTGGGTATTTCATTTCAATCGCATGAGAAATTAAATGTTCCGACTGGCTAGCGGGATAAGAACCTTTTGCCATTGTCATCCCCTCCCCTGAGAGCAATAAAATATTCATCAAAAGCTGTAAAAATTCTTCATCTCGTAAAGAAAATTTATGAAAATTTTTGACAAAAAATTTCATTTTTTTGCGCAATAGTTCGAAAGGCTTTGCGCTAAATTTTGTTCCTAAAAGCTTGTGAGACAAATACCAATCAAACCAACAAGAATAAAAACATAAAGAGTCGCCGATGCCAGCCTTGATTAGCCTCAAGGGCGCAGATTTCAAAATTCTTAAATCATAAAAAACTGTTTCTGGTAATGTTGCGGGTAAAGTTTTTTTGTGACCATCGATCGTGATTGAAGCATTTTTTGACAAATAGCCATTCATCGAAGGAGCTGAGGCGAAAACAGCGTAAGGAATTTTTTTACAAGCAGAAGTAAACTTGCACAGATCATTGATAGTACCACTTCCGAGAGCTAAAATGAAGTCACAATTTTTTACCTCTTTAGCAATAATTTTAAGATTTTTTTCATCAGGCTTTGGATCTTCCAGGAATAAATTTTTTGCATGTTCTTTCAGAAAATTTTCAGGGAAAAATTTCTGACAATTTTGCCAAATTGTCTTGTCAGTAACGAAGAGAGTTTTTGTCATTCCAAAAATCTTGTGAGATAAAATTGTCTTTCTACGTTGCCCCGTCCTTCAAATCACCTCTTTTTTTAATGGAAAATCTTCAATTATTTTTACTCGTTTTGCAGGTAATCGTTGCTGTTGTAATGGTTTTTTTAGTTCTGTTACAAAAATCTGACGGCGATTCTCTAAGTGGAATAGGTGGCGGCTCCGGTGGCCTAGGCTCTGCAATTTCAAGCAAAGCAACCGCAAATGCTCTAAGCAAAATCACTATGATTTTAGCTGCTCTATTCATGTTGAACTGTTTGATTCTCGCTTCTCTTTCCAATGCATCCAATAACGCATTAAAAAACGATCTTGAAAAAGTAATTCAAGAACAAGAATCCACCGCAACTCCTGCGGCAGCAGCAACTCCAACGGTTCCTCCAATTCAGTAAAAAATGAAAGTTACAGCTCTTAATGCAACTCATCGCGCACAAGGCGCAAAAATGGTTGAATTTGCTGGCTACGATATGCCAGTTCAATATTCAGATGGAATGTTGAAAGAACATGAATGGACGCGCTCTGGTAATGTCGGAATTTTTGATGTTTCACACATGGGACAATTCATTGCTGAAGGTGCAGAAGTGATAAAATTCTTATCTTATATCACTCCAACAGATTTCTCTCTAAGCACTCCCGCTCTGGCTAAATACACCGTTCTTACCAACCCAGAAGGCGGAATTATTGATGATCTAATCATCACCAAAATCACTGACACAAAATTCTTCATCGTACTTAACGCCGGCTGCAAAGAAAAAGATGAAGCTTGGATTCGCAAGAATTTACCAGCAGGAATTTCTTTCACCGAGCTCGCTGATCGTTCTTTAATCGCTATTCAGGGCGAAAAAGCTGAAGAAGTTCTTAATAAATTTTTAGCCTCAGAAGATTTGGCACAATTGCCTTACATGAATCTCGGCACTTACCAATTCAAAAATGGTGAGGAAGTTTTTATCGGTCGCACCGGCTACACTGGTGAAGATGGTTTTGAAGTTTCGATCAAAAATTCTGCAGCAGCACAATTCTGGCTAGATCTTTCTGCACAAACTAAAGTAAAGCCAATCGGGCTCGGCGCTCGCGACTCACTTCGTTTAGAAATGGGCTACCCTCTTTACGGTCACGACTTAGACGACACAACTTCGCCAGTTGAAGCTGCGATTGGTTGGGTAGTTAGCAAATCAAATACAAATTTCATCGGCGCAACTCGAGTTCTTAAAGAAAAAACCGAAGGCGCAAAACGCAAAAGAATCGGTGTTAAGTTGCTTGATCGCGGCATCGCTCGCGAAGGCACTGAGATCAGAAAAGATGGTCAAAAAATTGGCGTGTTAAGCTCTGGTGGCTTTTCGCCAAACCTCAAAGTTTCCATCGGTCAAGGCTATTTCGAAACAGCTTCAGCTAAAGTTGGCGATGCTGTATTTGCAGTAGTAAGAGATCGTGAGATCCCGGCAATTCTAACTTCGCCAGTGTTTGTCGAAGCAAAAACCAAATCAGTTAAAAAATAGGAGAAACATGAAATTTACTAAAGATCACGAATGGATTAAAGTTGAAGGTGATGTCGCTACAATTGGCATCACTGATTACGCTGCTGAAGCTCTAGGAGAATTAGTTTACGTAGAATTGCCAAAAGTTGGAAAGACTTACGGTAAAAATGATGCTTTCGCGGTTGTAGAATCTTCTAAATCTGCAAGTGACGTTTACATCCCCGTTGCTGGTGAAGTTGTTGGTGCGAATAACGCCCTCACCTCTCAACCAGAATTGATTAATAACTCAGCTTTCACAGATGGCTGGATTGCTAAAGTTAAAATGAGCAACCTTGCTGATTTAGATGAAGCAATGGACGAAGCTGCTTACAAAGAATTTTTGAAGAACAGCTAAAAAGAGCCAAACTTCTAATTTCCTCAAATCCTAATGATTCAAGGATTGGGGCGATATAAAATACCCACCATTCTTTTGAAGGATGGTGGGTATTTTTTTTAGAATTTATACAGATAGCTCAAAGTAGTTCCAATCAACCCGCCGCTTTTTCCATCCTCTCTTACATTGGCGCGACTGATATCGACGGTAAAATTATCAGTAAATTTGTAACCTATCGAAAATTGAATTTGACGATCAGAACTATCAGATCTTTGTGGCTGATTAATATCTCGGCTAACCACAGAGGCACTGGCCGTCCAAGCGCTATATTTACCAATTATCGCCAATGTTGCATAGCGCGCATTGCGACTGGTCTCGCCTCCAAAATTTCCAATCTGAACTATTTCCATGAGGGGAATAATAGAGGTGTCTCGACTAATTTTATAAAGATATTCAGATCCGATGACACGACCTATTTCACGAGAACGACCCTCGATTTTACCGACCGAAAGACTTCGATAACCAAAATTGTAAAACCAATTTTCAATCCCAAAAAGATTTTTTCCCTCCATCGAAAGTGAGTAGGAAGACATGGCCCCGCCATTGCCAGAAACTTTGCTGCTGCCATTGGCACTGCCGCGCTTGTTAATGGCGCTATTACTTAAGCCAGTAGTGTCATTCATGAATGTATTGAAAGTGATCTGACTTCCTTCAAGCAATGCAGTTATGCCGGCCCCTAGCTTTTCTCTTAGATTATAATCTTCGTTAAATTGAGAAGCGAAAACCCCAATTCTTTTTGATTTACGCCAAGCCGTTCCGAATGTTGGATCGAATTTACCGGCAAAAAATCGCATATCTTCATTCTCAAAATTGATCTTCAATTCTTCGACCAAAAGTGCTTCTTGACGAACATTTAACAAACTGCGATCTGATTGAAAAAGAGTTCTATACCTCTCCGTATTCGTCGAATCACGCGTGGTCAAAACATTATTAGGCTGCAAGCGCCACTGAGTTTTTGTCGACCAATTTCGATTAAAATTTAATGAAATATTTGGCTCGATGTAAATAAATCCATTATTTGGCGATACCCCTTCTTTATTAGTCGAAATCACACGATCAGCTTGCATCTGCATCAAAACATCGCCGGTAACATTCGGGAATTGCTTGGGCGCTTCTGCATAAAGCGCGTAAGGAAATAGCAAAAAAATCGCTAAGAGCTTTTTCATAAATTAAACCTTGGGAAGTATTATGGTTACAGAAGTGCCAACATCGATCTTGCTTTCAATTACAATTTCACCGCCATGCATTTCAACAAAATGCTTAGTTAAATAAATTCCAATTCCAGTGCCTGACACAGCACTAGCATTTTTAGCGCGAAAAAATTTCTTTCCAATATTTGAGACATCTTCTTGTGGAATTCCGATACCTTCATCAATCACGCGCAAAGCAACCTTCTTATCATTTGATTTAGCCAAAATCTTCACCGTTGAATTATTTTTCGAATATTTAATGGCATTAGCGACGATGTTAGTAATTGAATGATCAATCAATTTCGAGTCGCCGTTAAATTCACGATCAATCTCATCAATGCGGCAAATAATTTTGATATTTTTACCAGTCGCTAAAGTGGAATTTTTTTCAATAATTTCATTAACAAGATTCTTAAAATTAAAAGGGCTACGCTCAAGCTTTATTGCGCTTTCTCCACTCTCAATTTTCGCTAAATTTAAAACGCTACTAATCAACCCGTTCATACGCTGAACCCCGCTTTTGATGCGCTCCAAAGATTTGTTTAGTGACTCATCGATGATATTATGATTTCTAATTTTTCGCCCAACTAATTCGCGCGTGCTGTCAATTATTTGTAGTGGAGTTTTGAATTCATGAGACACCAAGGCAACAAACTCATTCTGCATCTTGCGCATCTCTTGTTCGTGCTTGAGCGCCTCTCGTAACTGAATCGTCTTTTCCATCATGGCTTGATTACTGATCATCACGCGATCGATTGATTCAGAGCGATCTAGCGCAATTGAAAATTGATCAGAAATAGTTTCAATTAATTCAATTTCATCCTCGAGCCAAATACGAGGACTGGATTGAAGGATGTAAATTCCACCATTAATCTTGCCGTTAAAAGTTGTGGTCACTGCAACTTGTGAACGAATTGAAAACTCACGCCATATTTCTTCAATCGGTAAGAAATTATGATCAACAGCAACATCTTCAACCACTGTAACTGAAGATTTTTTTACCTTATTTCCGAATCTTTTATAAAATTGATTTTGGAAATTTGCATATTGCTCTAAAGCCATTCTATCAATGACTGGTCTGTTTAAATTGTCTCTGTATTCAACTGCAAAATTAATCACGCCATCTCGGTAATCGTGGATCACGCATCTATTTACCTTTAGATGCTCGGTCAGAATCTTTGCAATATTTTGGGCAATTTCTTTGATCGGAAAATCAGAAATAATAAAATTTGCCACCTCGCGCAATAGCTCCTCAGCAAGCAATCTGCGCTGCAAATTTCTGAGCAAAGCCTCGTTTGAATTAGTCTCAATTCGATTGGGAATTTGAACTTTTTCGAAAGTAAAAATGGAATATTGACGATCATTTAAATCACCAAAACTACTTGGCGCAAAATCAATCTTAAGTCTTTGCTTACTTGGACTAGGCTTACGATTAGAAATATTAACAATAACTGAGGATTGATGACGATCTTTAACGGCTTTGATCAAACGAACATATTCGATATTATCCTCAGAAGAGTAATCGAGATTAAAATCATCAAAAAGAAAATCGTAACTTTTGCCAATCAAATTATATGAGCTAATCGCAAAAATTTCATAAAATTTTTGATTAGCATAAAGCACAGAAAGATAGTTAGGATTTTTATCGCTAGCCTCACACAACATTGCTGCCTCTAGCTTCTCGTCCAAAGTTGTTTTTAAAAATTGTACAGAATCTTGTTCGGAATTCATTTTTTCTTTCGACTAAATCTTGTTCTTCCAGTAGTTTTTTTCTGAGCCGCCTGAACGATTAAATCAACCGCGCGATTCAAACCAATTTCTAAAATATTATCCTCTTTAACCGAAGTGAATTTCTTGTCGTGCAATAAATAAGGGCCGAATGGACCAATATTAGCGACGATTTTTTCTCCGGTTTCTGGATGAATTCCAACTTCACGCGGCAAAGTTAGCAAATCTGTAGCCGTATTTAAATCGATCGTGTTTGGATCAAGATTTTTTGGAATCGAAATACGTTTTGGTTTTTTTACTTTTGGTTTTTTTGCTGGTTTTTTTGCTACCTTTTCCTTCTTAGCTGATTTCTTTACCGGTTTTTCTTCAGCTTTTACTTCAGCTGCAAGCTCACTTCCCGCCAATTCCAAGTAAGGGCCGTAAGGTCCTAATTTTACCATTACTTCGTAACCAGTTTTTGGATCCACACCTAAACTTCTAGGTTCAAATTTTGGTTTTTTAACTTCTCCATCCTCACCCACAACATCAGCATCCTTGTCGAAAAGCTGCATTGTATATTTACATTCTGGATAGCTTGAACAGCCAATAAATGCGCCAAATTTACTGAGACGTAAACTAAGTTTTCCGGTTCCGCAAGTTGGGCAAGAATCTTTTAAATTTCCTGCTTCGTCACGACCTAAAATATGTGTACCAACTTTTTGATTTAAAACTTCTAGCACTTCACCAAATGGCTTATCCATTACTGAAGAAGTGTTGCCGTGAAAATCTTTCCAGAATTTTTTGAGAAAATTTTTCCAATCCATCTTGCCGTTAGAAATAATATCTAACTCATCTTCCAAACCAGCTGTATAGCCGAACTCGACATATTTTGAAAAAAATTCTTTGAGGAAAGTTGTAACAATTCTGCCGCGCTCTTCCGGAAAAAATCTGCGCTTATCTAACTTAACATAACCGCGATCTTGCAGCACAGAAATAATCGCCGCGTAAGTTGAAGGACGACCAATTCCAAGCTCTTCTAATTTCTTAACCAAGCTCGCTTCAGAATAACGCGGAAGAGGCTCGGTAAAATGTTGTTGTGGTTTTACTTCGAGCAAATCCAAAGATTCTTTTTCTTTAAGATCAGGTAACGCCTGCTTTCCATCATCATCTTCACTTTCGCCTTCATCGCGATCTTCGTGATAAACTCGGTGAAAACCATCAAAACGAATTGTTGAGCCAGTAGCGCGAGCTTTGGCGTAAATAGGTGCTGTGGCGATCTCTACAACTACCTGATCAAAAATCACGTCAGCCATTTGCGACGCTAAAGTTCTTTTCCAAACCAAATCGTAAAGTGCGAATTGGCCTTCATCTAAATATTTTTTTACCTTTTCTGGCGTCAAAGAAAAATCAGTCGGACGAATTGCCTCATGCGCTTCCTGAGCATTTTTTACTTTGCTCTTAAATACATTCGCCGTCTCTGGCAGATAATTTTTTCCGTAAAGTTTGTTAATAGTTTCGCGCAGTTCGGTAATCGCTTCTGGAGTGATCGAAACTGAGTCAGTTCTCATGTAAGTGATCAAGCCTTGCGAGGTGCCATCAATCTCTGTTCCTTCATAAAGTTTTTGCGCCGTCATCATCGTGCGACTTGCGCCAAATCCTAACTTACGAGCCGCTTCTTGTTGCAAAGAAGAAGTAGTGAAAGGACCTTGCGGACGGCGTTTCGCCTGCTTTTTAGTGATCGATAAAACTTGATATTTCTTAGCGTCTAAAAGCTTCTTAATGTCGCCAGCTTGTTTCTCATTTACGACGGTAAATTTTTCTAACTTCTTGCCTTCAAGTTCAAAAACAGTCGCTTGAAATTGTGTTTTTTTTGTGGTCTCAAGATCTAATTTGATATCCCAATATTCTTCGCTTTTAAATGCTTCAATTTCTTCTTCGCGATCACAAATAAGGCGAAGAGCAACAGACTGAACACGTCCTGCTGATCTGCTTCCCGGTAACTTTCTCCACAAAACTGGTGAAAGATTAAATCCAACTAAATAGTCCAAAGCACGGCGAGCTTGCTGAGCGTTGACCAAATCCATGTCAATCTCGCGCGGATTTTTAATCGCTTCTAAAATCGAATTTTTGGTGATGGCGTTGAAAACTACGCGCTCAATCTTCGTTGCCGCTTTAATCGCCTTCTTTCCTTTTAAAACTTCAAGAACGTGCCATGCGATTGATTCACCTTCACGATCGGGATCTGGCGCAAGAATCAATTTAGTGCAAAGCTTCGCGGCATCGACTATTTCTTTAACATGCTTTGATGATCTCGATGAAACCTCATAATTCATGGCAAAATTATTATCCGGATCAACCGAGCCATTCTTACTTGGCAAATCGCGAACGTGACCAAAGGAAGCTAAAACCTTGTAGTCACTACCCAAATATTTGCCGATGGTTTTTGCCTTGGCAGGAGATTCAACGATGAGTAAATTTTTCATTAAGTAGGTGCTCTAAATTAAACATTTCTGCGAACGATACGGCCCTTACTTAAGTCGTAGGTGCTAAGCTCAATCTCAACTTTATCGCCTTTCAAAATACGAATTTTATTTTTGCGAATTTTGCCGGAAGCATGAGCAATAATTGAGTGACCATTTTCGAGTTCGACACGAAAAATCGTATTGGGAAATACTTCCAAAACGACGCCATTCATGGAAAGGAGATCTTCTTTAGGCATTGAGAAAAGTTAAAATTTAATGGATGAGAGGCCGCGACTTAGAATCCAAATTCTTGATTTGCAAGTTTTAGACTTCTCTAACCCCTAGAACATGACATATCGCTGCTGTAAGATCAGAGCGATTTAAAGTGTAAAAGTGAAAATCATCAACGCCACTGTTACGTAGGATCCGACACAATTCCGTTGCCACAATTCCGGCGACAAGTTGACGATTTTCTTGACGCTCATCAAGCCCAACAAAAAGCTTATCCATCCATGTTGGAATTTTTGCGCCACACATTTTCGCGAAATGTTTTGTCTGCTTAACATTAGTAACCGGCAAAATTCCAGGAATGATTGGAATTTCAATTTTTGCCTTTCGACATTTTTCAACGAAAGAAAGGTAAACATCCGCATCAAAAAAGAATTGGGTGATGATGCGTGTTGCACCCGCGTCTACTTTGCGCTTAAGATTATCTATGTCCTCTTCAAAACTTTTTGCCTCTGGATGTTTTTCGGGATAACCAGCAACAGAAATTTCAAAATCAGCAATCTTTTTAATACCCGCAACAAGCTCATTGGCATATTTGTAACCATCAAAACGAAGTTGATAATTTACACTCGAAGCTGGCATATCCCCGCGCAAAGCCACGATGTGACGCACGCCGATCTCCCAATAATTTCGTAAAATTTCGTCAATCTCATCTTTTGAAGCCGCAACGCAAGTAAGGTGCGAAGCTGGCTTCAGACTAGTTTCTTTAATAATCTTCTCGATGACTTGGTGAGTTCGTTCACGTGTCGACCCACCCGCGCCGTAAGTTACTGAAACAAAACTCGGATTAAGATTTTCCATTTTCAAAATCACCTCCCACAGCTTCATTTCCATCTCTTCAGTTTTTGGCGGAAAAAACTCGAAAGAAATGTTGAGCTTACGATTATTTAGGACGGTGGATTCGAGGTTGTTTGTGTAAGTTTTCATACTCTCCGCATCATTCCCGCAAAAGCGAAGATGAAATTAATTATTTATTTACTTGAGAAAGAAACCTACTTCCCGGCTTAATCGCGGGAATATCTTTCAACTCTTCCGGCACATTATTTTCATCAAAAGTTTTTACATCGACTGACAAAAGTGAAATCACCGGAACGCCCATTTTTGCTTCAAGATTTTTATCGTTTGAACGATCAACTAAAGATGCTTCAGCAATAATTTTCGCGCCGAATTTTCTGATTAAATCATAAGTTTCGAGTGACGATTTTCCAGTCGTGATCACATCTTCAACAACTAAAACGCGCAGCGATGAATCAAGGGTGAAGCCACGTCGCAATTCAAACTGACCATTAACTCTTTCGCAAAAAATCGACGGCAAACCAAGTTGACGAGCAAGTTCGTAACCAACAACAACCCCTCCCATTGCCGGAGCGACAACGATGTCGGCAAAATTTTCTCCGAGGCGATCAATAATTTTTTTAGCGAGTTTAGCGCAAAGTTTTTCTGCTCTTTTTGGCTCCATCAAAACTCGCGCACATTGCATGTAAGTGTCGGAATGAAGACCTGAAGAAAGAATAAAATGACCTTTAAGGATCGCTTCAGACTTAGAAAATTCCTGCAAAATTTCTTGTTGTTTTAGAGTCATAACAAATTCAAAAATGAAAACCATCAAATCACTTTCTGGATCCTCGCCTTTTTAGGAATGAAGCAACCAGTTAAGTGCCTTACTTTAGAAGCCATCACCGCGAAGGCGAGGATCCAGAAAAATTAATAAACATGCAAAATAAATACATCTCCTCCGCAATCGCAACGATTAAAACCGAAATAGATGGCTTAAGCTCTTTACTCACTTTCTTCGACGAAAATTTTATTCGCGCAGTCGATTTAATCTTGAACTGCCGAGGAAAAGTTGTGGTGAGTGGCATGGGAAAATCTGGTCACATCGGAGGTAAAATCGCCGCAACTTTCGCCTCAACCGGAACTTCCGCTTTCTTTATTCACCCAGGTGAAGCAAGCCACGGCGACCTAGGAATGATCTCGCCAAACGACGTGGTAATCTTACTTTCGAATTCCGGCGAAACCAAAGAACTTCGCGACATCATCTACTACTGCAAACGTTTCGAAGTGCCGATCATCGGAATTATTCGTCGCAGAGAATCTGAACTCACCAAAGCCAGCACCGTGCCTCTAGTTTTGCCGGCGATTCCCGAAGCCAACGGGGTCAATGCTCCAACAACTTCAACCACAATGATGCTCGCGATTGGCGACGCTTTGGCGGTAAGTTTAATCGACGCGCGCGGCTTTAATTCTGAGCAATTTGGCACCTTTCATCCCGGAGGAAAATTAGGCTCTAACTTCTTGAAGGTGCAAGATTTGATGCGCCTTCACAAAGATATTCCACTCGTCGAAAAAGATAAAAAAATGTCAGAAGTTTTACTTGAAATGACTTCCAAACATCTTGGCTGCACTGGCATCACCAACAATTCTGGCAAACTACTTGGAATCATCACCGACGGCGATTTGCGTCGTCACATCGACCGAGATTTTTTAGATCACAGCGCCGAAGAAATCATGACTAAAGACCCAATCACCACAACTCCAACAAAACTCGCCGCCGAAGCCATTGCCATAATGAACAAGAAAAACATCACCAGTCTATTTGTTCTTGATGCAGAAAAAATCGTCGGGATCTTGCACCTTCATGACTGCCTTCGCGCAGGAATAGCCTAAATACTTAAAAACATGTCTTCGTTCGCATCCTTTTTCTACCTGGTCTCTGCCGTTCTTTTTATCCTCTCGCTCTACGGTCTTTCCTCACCAAAAACTTCTCGCATCGGAAATTATTTCGGCATGGGCGGAATGGCTTTAGCGATTTTAACTACGCTTTGCTTGCCACAAGTTCACAATCTTTTTGCGATCATTTTAGCAATCGCGATTGGTGCTGGAATCGGCTACTTCGTTGCTAAGAAAGTTAAGATGACCGCGATGCCACAACTTGTTGCCGGCTTCCATTCTCTTGTCGGACTAGCCGCCGTCTTGATCGCCGCCGCCGCCCTCTGGATGCCAAACTCATTTCACATCATCGAAGATAATCACATCAAACTCGCCAGCTTAATCGAAATGGGCATCGGCGTTGTCATCGGCGCAATCACTTTCACCGGCTCTCTCGTTGCCTTCGCAAAGTTGAACGGCAACATGAATTCAAAATTTATCATCTTTAAAAAGAATCCAAAGAAACATTCGCAATATGTTGGAATCGGCCTGACCGTTTTGCTCATCGCCTTCTTCGCTTTTGGCTCAAAATTCTTTTTCATTCTTCTTGTTCTGCTTTCTTTCTTCGTTGGCTTCATGCTGATCGCACCAGTAGGTGGCGCAGACATGCCAGTCGTGGTTTCAATGTTAAACTCTTATTCAGGCTGGGCGGCAACTGGCATTGGTTTTACTTTAAATAATCCTCTTCTCATAATTTCTGGAGCCTTGATTGGCGCTTCTGGTGCGATACTTAGCTACATCATGTGCAAAGCGATGAATCGCTCAATTTTCAACGTGATGTTCTCGGGATTTGGCGATCAAGTTGCGACAAGCAATGAGGTCAAAGAGCAAAGACCAGTGAAGCAAGCCGCCGCTGAAGATGCGGCTTATTTGATGAAATCATCATCTTCCGTAATCATCGTTCCGGGCTACGGAATGGCAGTTGCCGGCGCGCAGCATGCAGTTGCAGAGATGACTAAACTTCTTGAAGATGCTGGGGTTAAGGTAAAATTTGCCATCCATCCAGTAGCTGGAAGAATGCCTGGCCACATGAACGTATTGCTCGCCGAAGCTAACATCGATTACGAAAAAGTTTTCGAGCTTGAAGAGATTAACGGCGAATTCAAATCAACCGATATTGCCTTCGTAATTGGCGCCAATGACGTTACTAATCCATCAGCTAAAACCGACAAAACCAGTCCAATCTACGGCATGCCAATCCTTGACGTTGCTCACGCCCAAAGCGTTTTCTTCATCAAGCGCTCGATGGCCGCAGGCTATGCCGGGGTGGATAACGAACTTTTCTACAACGACAATACGATGATGATTTTTGGTGACGCCAAAAAAGTTGTCGAGCAAATCGTTAAAAATCTTAACTAAAAAATTATGTCTAAAACTAACGCAAATTCTCTTCGTGTCGGCAACGTAATCGAATTCGAAAATCAACTTTGGAAAGTTGCAAAACGCGAACATGTGAAGCCGGGTAAGGGCGGCGCTTACATTCAGGTTGAGATGAAAAATATCGTCACTGGCAACAAGACAAATACTCGCTACGCTTCAAGCGAAGATGTCGATGTTGCTTACGTTGAGCAAAAAAATTATCAGTTTCAATATTTCGACCAAGACGAGCTCGTTGCGATGGATATGGAAAATTTTGAAACCCTGCAATTCGCTAAAAAATTAGTCGGCGAAGCCCTGCCCTTTCTGCAAGAAGGCATGAATCTTCGCGTTGAATATTGTAACGACAAACCAATCTCAATCGCCATTCCCGAGAATGTAAACGCGATCATTGCACAAGCTGATGCCGTGGTAAAAGGCCAAACCGCCGCTTCTTCTTACAAGCCGGCAATTCTTGAAAATGGCGTGCGTGTGATGGTTCCGCCTTTTGTTGCATCTGGTGAAGAAATAATCGTTAACACTGAAGATTTTTCTTACGTCAGTAGAGCAAAAAACTAATTTCTTAAAGATAATATTTTCGACGAGTTTAGAGCTGGAATGGTTTCACCAAAACCTTACAAGCCGAAAGCAAAGAAAGATTCGCAAGAGTCGCTGGATAAATGAAGCTTTCCGCACCCACGAAATCAAGGCTGCGCGCTATTTTCTTAATCTTAATTCTACTTCAAGATGACTCTTCCCTTCGTAAAAATGTCGGGCGCAGGAAATGATTTTGTCATTTTTGATGCACGCAAAACCACCATCTCTCTAACTTCAGAGCAAATAAAAAAAATTTCTGACCGCAAAAATATCGGCTGCGATCAGCTGATCGTGATAAAAAATTCTGCGGAAGCAGATTGCGAAATGGAAATCTACAACTCTGACGGATCAATGTCTGGAGCATGCGGAAACGCGACGAGATGTGTCGCTTCTTTGCTTGAAAAACCTGAAGTAAAAATCAAAACCGCTGCCGGAATTCTAAAATGCTGGAGAGTTAGTGATTTAATTTCAGTCAACATGGGCGAGCCAAAATTTGCTGAAGATGTTGCGCTGCATGGATTTAATTTTTCTTGCGTAGATGTTGGTAATCCTCATGCCGTGACCTTTCTTGATACAAAAATTTCTGATGAAAAATTTTACGATGTTGGGCCAAAAATTGAGCTAGACAAAATCTTTCCAAACAAAACCAACGTCGAATTTGCGCAGATTATTTCTAACAACTTAATCGAAGTTAGAGTTTGGGAACGTGGCGCTGGCGAAACTCTTGCCTGCGGTTCTGGCGCTTGCGCAGTTGCAGTTGCTGCGATCAAAAAAAATTTGGTGCGGTCAAAAAAAATCACCATTCGCTTCAAAGGCGGCGATCTGGAAATTGAATGGAATAACAACTCAATTGTGATGACTGGTGGTTACACAAAAATTTTTGACGGCGAAATTGATCTAAAATTTTTAGCCTAACTTTTCTTCACCTCCAGTTTGCTATTCCAGAGACCATGCTTCACGGATATTCATTAGGCCCCTCGACTGAATTCTTCAGCGTAAAAACTTAAGAACTGCGCCAGGTTACAAAATAAAAAAATCTCAAAAATGTTAAAAATATTCTTAACTCTTTTTCTTTTTTCTTTTCATTCCTTTGCGCTTTCTCCCGAAGAAAAACTAAAAAATGAAACTCAAGAGCAGCGAGCAATGGCAATGTTTTTGGAGGTGCGCTGCTTAATTTGTAACGGACAAGTAATCGAAAATTCTGACACTGAATTTTCTTTCGAGATGCGTAAAAATATTCGTCAAAAAATCTTATCCGGGAAAAGTGACGAAGAAATCAGGGCAGAATTAGTGCAAGAATTTGGTGAAAATATTCTGACAAAACCGAGCAACAGAAATAAGCTTCTTCTTTGGCTTTTGCCTGCTTTGTTCGCGCTGGCGGTCATTCTTTATTTTGTCATTCACAAGCGCGTGATTCGATAATTTCTTTTGGTTGGCACAAATGCCAAAAACCGCTGAAATAAAACAAATTCTAGAGGCGGCCTTAGAGTGAATTTAACTTTAAAAATAGCTAAGGACATCCTGAAAAACCCACCACCCACCTCTAAAAATCACTAAATATTCTTTTAAGAATTTTCAAAAAAGATCCAAACAATCTCTTCCGAAAAAGTGAATTTAATCCACTATTCACAAAGCTTCACAGCTATAGTAATTCAGTCTTTTGTAAGGAATTTGTGGGTTGCTCAGAGTGTTCTTAAATACTCTTTCTGGTTCTTAACGAGTTAATCCTTGCGTTCCATTTGTTAACTTGTTCTGGTCTCAAGCTCTAAAGCAAAAAAGTTTTAAGGCTGGCTGCTGACACGCAAAAAC
>CAIQBQ010000045.1 GCA_903870105.1 uncultured Alphaproteobacteria bacterium
GCCAGCATTGCTGCCAATCGTGATTTATCTTCTATGGGTTTTTGTAATTGAGAAATTTTTTTTACAAAAAATTTTTTGTAAAAAAAATTTCTCAATTACAAAAACCCATAGAAGATAAATCACGATTGGCAGCAATGCTGGCCAAAGTTTTAAAAGAATTTTCAACATTACAAAAATCAAAATTAAAAGTTAAAAAAATGTTAATTTTCCCTGCGATCGATCTCAAGTCTGGTCAGTGTGTGCGCCTCCTAAAGGGCGATATGAACCAAGCAACAATATTTAATAACAATCCTGCCGCACAAGCAAAAGAGTTTGAAGATCTTGGTTTTAAATTTTTGCACGTCATTGATTTGGATGGAGCAATTTCTGGAACTTCAGTGAATGAAAATTCAGTAAAAGAAATTTTAAAAAATGTAAAAATTCCCATCCAGCTTGGCGGTGGAATTCGCTCAATTGAAACAATTGCAAAATGGTTAGAACTTGGCGTAAACCGTGTAATACTTGGTACTATTGCCGCAAAAAATCCTGAACTCGTTAAAGAAGCCTGTAAGAAATTCCCCGGAAAAATTGTCATTGGAATTGATGCGAAAGATGGATTTGTCGCCACTGAAGGCTGGGTTAATAGCTCAGAAATTTTTGTTCTTGAACTTGCTAAGCAATACGCAAATTGTGGCGCCGCAGCAATTATTTACACCGACATCTCACGAGATGGAACTTTATCTGGAATGGACGTTGATGGAACAAGAATCCTTGCACAGAATCTAAAAATTCCAGTAATTGCTTCGGGCGGAATATCTAATCTTGAAGATATTTTAAAAATTAAAGCTCTCGAAAAAAATGGTGTAGTTGGCGTTATTATTGGTCGCGCACTCTACGACAAAAAAATTCCTACTCAGGATTTACTAAATTTAATTTAAGTTTTTCTCCACTTATTAATCGCCGCCTTTGCTTTCGCATCATCAAGCCAATTCAGATCAAGGGGTACGAAGGATTGGAAAAATTTCTTCTTTGATAAGAATGCGAGTAATATAAAAACAGAACCTCAGCTTAGGTAATGGCCATAAAATTTTCGCTTTGCACTTCTTCAATTGCGGAAGTCATCTTTCTGAAAGTGAAAAATGGCGAAATTTTGATGATGTAAAAAATAATTTCAAAAAGCACTTCGCTCAATTCATAAATAGATATAATAATTAATTTGGCGCGCTCTTTAACTGCGAGAAGAGCAAGACAAAATTACTGCGATAGTTAAAGAGATTAATGTCTAAAAATAGAGAAAGACAACTCATGCAATGTAAAAATTTATGAATATCCGACCTATCCAACAACTGATTGATAAAAGAAAGGAAACAGAGCGCCGACTTAATTAAGCACAAGAAGCGCAACTTTACCAATCAACAACACGGCATCTAAGCCTACAGCAATAGGCGTCACCGCAATCTTCCCAACATTTTTTACTAAGCTAGAATCTCGATAATAAATCGTGATTACTTGCATAGTATTCGACCTACTCAACCCGTCGCCCAAATATTTAGCAGCGTATCTTCTTCCAGAAAGATTGATGTAAGCCAAAAGGTCTCCTTTTGCATTCTTTTTAACTCCCAAACGTTCAAGTGCTTGTAAATCTTCCGCTGAAAGCAAGCTTGATGGCCCACCCATTACCAAATCACCTTTTACTTCATTTCCAGAACTTAGTTTAAGGTAACTTTGATCTGCCTTAATGGTTAGAGCATTATTTCTTCCTGAGGACAAAATCACTTTCAGCACTCCCGAATTATCGGCAAAAATATAGTGATATTTTTCACCTACCAACACCACGTATCTACCATCCGATCCGACAAAAAATTGGGTAATTTTTTCTTCATAACTCTTGTCTCCCCATAGTGCTTGAGTAACACAAGAGCTTTGTAGAAACAAAATCAAAACCAAAAATAAGCGAGTAATTTTCATTTAAAGCTGAGATAAAATTTCCTGCCGAACCTCGCGTAATTCCGCATCGCTCAAAGGCACAAGGCCACTATTCAACAAGTAACCTTTGCGACCCAAAGTCTCTTCGCTAATAATTTCTCGCACAAAATCGCGCATTGAATCTACTAAATTTAAATGCTCTTTTTTGAAATAAACGAAAAGTGGGCGGGAAAGTTTGTATTGTTTTGAAGCAATAGTTTTATAGCTCGGCAAAGTTCCGGCAATCGCAACTGCCTGAATAGTTTTTTGATTTTCGACTAAAAAATTAAATCCAAAAATTCCAAAAGAATCAGGATCGCTCTTTAGGTTTTCAATAATTACGCGGTCATTTTCACCCGACTCAATAAACTTTCCATCCTTGCGAAAAGCTTGGCAATGCTTCTTGCGCGATTCGTAATCTGGGTAGTTTTCAACAAATTCTTTTTTACGAAAACAAACCTCTTCCAAAATAATGTCAGCAAAAACTTCACGCGTTCCTGAGGTAAGAGGCGGGCCGTAAACGAGGATTTTCCTTTTTGGCAAAGTTGGATCGATTTGATTCCAAGTTTCGTAAAAATTCTTAACCAATTTTTTACTTTTCTTGCCATTAATTTTTTCTGGAACTTTTTCTGCTAAGGCCAAAAAAATTTGCTCCTGCGTGAGCTGCATTTTTTGATTTTTAATGAAGTTGCCAAAAACAATTCCGTCGTAACCAATCTTGATTTCAATCACCCGTTTTGCATTACTGTGACTACAATTTTCTTCCTCTTCTTCTTTGATAGGGCGAGATGCATTAATAAAATCAGGAAATTCTAAACCGACTCCTTCGCAAAAAATTCTAAAACCATTCGTAGTTCCAGTTGACTCAACAAATGGCGTTGGGGTTTTCAGATTTTTTAAATTTTGTACCCGAGCAAACTCTTCTGAGACAGCGGTTAGAAAGGGTGAAATTGTTGACGAACCAACTATATGAAGCGGACGTTCTTTTGAAGATTCAAAGGCGCTACCATTTTGTGTCGCGAGAAAAACTAAAAAAATTGTGCCGAGAAATTTATTAAGCATGCGTTTGTGAATGTTGATTATTACTTCGGTCGATCAAGGTAGATATCTCTAGAATAATAGTTCAGTGGTTAGAACTCAGATTGATCCAAGAAGAGAGTTGCTTAAATTTTTATTTTTAGTTTGGCCATTTTCTAAAAAATTTATTTTTAAACCCTGGTCCGTCATTAGAAATATTTAGAATTTCGCTAAGCCGAATCGGAAAAATTTGTTTTGTGAGAGTCGAATAATAGCAGACAAACTTTGATCAGCATTGATTAGCAAAAATTATGGGTGGTTTTAATGACGAATCTTGGCTGAACCAAGTTTTACAGCAATAACAAAATAAAAACTGAATAAATTAAGAAAAAAGCTCCTTCAATTTAATCATTTCTACACAGGCATTAGCCGCAAATCCGCCTTTGTTTTTTTTTGCTGGATCTGCTCGCTCCAAGGCTTGCTGTTCATTTTCTACAGTAATAATTCCATTGGCGACTGGTAATTTAGCTTTTATTGCAATGTCGCTCAAACCTCGAGCACTCTCGCCAGCCACAATGTCGTAATGCGAAGTTTCGCCGCGGATTACGCAGCCCAAAGCAACATAACCAGCGTATTTTTTACTTTCTTTTACGAAGGCAATTACCGCAGGAATTTCCAAAGCTCCCGGCACTGTAATCAATTCAAACTCGTAACCAAGTTCAGTGATTTTTTTCGTCGCACCTTCAAGTAAAAGCGCAGAAATATTTTGATAAAAAGTGGCTTGGATGATTAGAATTTTTTTCATTTTCTTAAAAAAATAAAACTTGTTGAACCGTATTTTCTGTTCTCGAGCAGAGTTAGCGGCAAAAAACTTTCTGGCTCTTTTCCCGATTTCATTTCAACAACGAGAAGAGTTTTTTCATGAATAAAATTTTTCTCGAGAAGGTTTTTAATAATTGGCAGAGATTCTTCTGAATAAGGTGGATCAAGAAAAATAAGATCGAACTCTTTTTTATTTTCTAATAAATTTCTCGCGTCAGCACAAATAACTTCACAGTCATTTTCAACTTTCAACAGTTCAGAATTTTTTTTCACCAATTCCAAATGCTCACGATTATTATCGATGAAAGTAATGGATTTTGCTCCACGCGAAAGTGCTTCAAAGCCAATAGCGCCACTGCCACAGCAGAGATCTAAAATCTTTGAATCAATTAATTTAAAATCAAATCTCCCGAAAGATAAAATATTAAACAAAGCCTCTCGATTCTTATCTGTTGTGGGACGAAGCGATTTTAGGTGATCCGATTTAAGCAGGTTTCTGCCGCGAAATTTTCCAGTTATTATTCTCATTTTTCTTTTACCTAAATTTAAAGAGATCCTTCATTTCGCTCAGGATCTCGTGAATAAAAATTTCGCGCTTTATCCGCGTAATAAACTCCGAGTAACTTCACATTTTGCGAAAAAAATTTCAGTTCTTCTAAAGCTAAAGCGACGTTTTTTTGCTGTGGGTGGCCTTCAATTGAAATGAAAAATTGTGCTTGCTTTGAAACGCCGCCAGGAATGTAACTTTCTAATTTTAACATGCTCACGCCATTTGTTGCGAAGCCTCCGAGTGATTTATAGAGAGCGCCCGGGATGTTGCGAATAGTGAATAAAAGTGTAGTGATTGTTGGAGAGATTTCTTGATCGACCAATATTGCTTTTTTAGAAATCACGACAAAAACCGTTACGTTGTCACCGCCAGAATCTTGTATATTTTCTTTAAGAATTTGAAGTCCGTGTAAATCGGCTGCCGCTCTTGAGCAGATTGCCGCTTTTGTTTTATCCTTGCTCATGGCCACGAATTTCGCGGCTTCAGCCGTGTTTGAAAACTCAGTAATTTTTATTTCGAGCTTGCGCAAATTATTTTGACATTGTTGCAAAGCCTGTGGATGAGATAAAGCCTCTTTTACCTCTTCAAGCCTTACTCCTGGAAGCGCAGCAAGATTGTGTGAGATTGGTAAAAAATGCTCGGCAACAATTGAGACCTGATGTTTTTGCAATAAATCGTGAATTTCTGAAACACGCCCAGCGTAAGAATTCTCTAGAGGGATCATCCCAAACTCCGCTTCACCATTTTCAACTGCGACAAAAACATCGTAAAAGCTTGAAAAAGATTTCCCTTCCAAATCAGAATAAAATTTCTGACAAGCAAGGTTTGAATTGGCGCCAAACGTGCCTTGGAAGGCAATTATTTTTTTGGTCATGCGATTGACATTGATTAAGTGAATCTTGATGATCCTCGTCAAATCCGCTAAAATCAACAGTTCACAAGCTTCCAATGATAAAAAAATGGACTCCAAATTCTTGGAGAAGTCTTCCGATCAAGCAGCAACCAACTTACGAAAATCAGGCGCAACTTAAGAAAGCCGAGAATCAGCTTTCTAGTTTTCCGCCATTGGTTTCTCCTGACGAAATCGAAAAATTAAAAACCGAGCTCGCTCAAGTTTCACGCGGTGAAGCCTTCTTGCTTCAAGGCGGAGACTGTGCAGAAAGTTTTGAAGAATTTTCGCACGACAATCTCAAGGGTTTTTTTCGTACCGTAATGCAAATGACGATTGCTCTGATGTACGGCCTTAAAAAGCCAATCGTAAAAGTTGGTCGCGTCGCCGGACAATACGCTAAACCAAGATCGTTTGATGCAGAAATAATCGATGGAGTCTCTCTTCCTGCGTATCGCGGCGATATCGTTAATGGAATTGCTTTTGAAAAAGATTCGCGCCGAGCTGATCCGCAACGCTTGATTGATTCTTACTTTTACTCTGCCGCATCTTTGAATCACTTGCGCTGCTTAGCTCTTGGCGGTTATGGCAATTTAGAAAAAGTCAACAAGTGGAATGAAGAATTTTCGCATAGCCTGACCAGCAAAAAAAATACCGAAGAACTGATCGCTAAAATTAACGATCACATGCATTTCATGCAGGCCTGCGGGGTTAATTCAAAAACAATTCCACAACTTACTACGGCAAGTTTTTTTACTTCGCACGAAGCGCTTTTACTAAACTACGAAGAGGCGTTCACGCGAAAAAATAAAGACAATAACAAATTTTACGATCTGAGTGCTCACATGCTTTGGATTGGGGATCGCACCCGTCATCCCGACGAAGCTCACGTCGAATTTATGCGCGGAATTTCTAATCCAATCGCATTCAAGGTTGGGCCTTCGATTAGCAAAAATGATTTGTTGAAGTTGCTCGAAGTTCTGAATCCAGAAAATGAAGCGGGTCGTATTACTTTAATTTCTAGAATGGGTGCCGCAAAAGTTGAAGAATTTTTACCACCTTTAGTCGAAGCAGTAAAAGCCGCAGGAGCTTCTGTAATCTGGTCTTGCGACCCAATGCATGGCAATACAATCAAGTCTTCAACCAACTACAAAACACGCAAATTTGACGATATTTTAAGCGAAATAAAATCCTTCTTCGCCGTACATCAGGCCCTTGGAACATACGCTGGCGGGGTGCATTTCGAAATGACCGGACAAGACGTAACAGAATGCCTCGGTGGCAATCAAATGATTTCTGAGCTCAACTTACAGGATCGCTATCACACTCACTGCGACCCTCGCCTGAACGCTTCACAAAGTGTTGAGTTAGCCTTCATGATCGCCCAAGAACTAAGTAAATAAAATGATAAAAAAACACGGAACAATCGCCATCGTCGGAGCGCCAAATGCAGGCAAATCAACGCTTACTAATGCCTTGCTCGGACAGAAAATTACCATCGTTTCACCGAAAGTTCAGACAACACGCAACTCAATTCGCGCGATTGTTATCGAGAAAGAAACACAAATTATTTTGATCGACACGCCGGGAATTTTCATTCCGCGCGAAGATAAAATTTTAGAACGCATCATCGTTAAATCAGCCTGGCAAGCCCTTCGTGAGGCTGATCATATTTGTTTCGTTGTTGATGCCACCTTGGGGATGAATCAGGAAAATTTGCGCATTATTGCCGATCTGCGTAAAGAAAATTTACCAATGACTGTCGTGTTAAATAAAACCGACGCGGTGAGAAAATCTTTATTACTTGAGAGCTTCGCAAAACTCTCAGATCTTGGGGTTGAAGAAATTCTACCAATCTCAGCCTTAACCAATGATGGCGTAGAAAAATTAAAAAATTTCTTGAGCGAAAAATGTCTGAATCCGGAATGGATTTATGACGAAGATCAAATCACCGATGCGCCAATGCGCTTCGTCGCTTCCGAGATCACACGCGAAAAACTTTTTTTGAAATTGAATCAAGAGCTGCCCTACTCTCTCACCGTTAAAACCGACACTTATGACGTGCTCGACAATGGCCAAATCAAAATTCGCCAAACGATTTTGGTAACAAAAGAAAGTCAGAAAAGTATAGTTGTCGGCAAGAAGGGCTCGATGATTAAAGAGATCGGTGAAGA
The DNA here is from genome assembly GCA_903870105.1 of uncultured Alphaproteobacteria bacterium. Lineage (GTDB taxonomy): Bacteria > Pseudomonadota > Alphaproteobacteria > Rickettsiales > UBA1997 > UBA2645. The sequence continues at coordinate 7,397 of CAIQBQ010000045.1, forward strand.
ATCGCGCAAAGACCTAGCTAAAATCGCCGGCGTTAAGGTGCATCTATTTTTATTCGTGAAAGTGAAAGAAGGCTGGATGAATGATGTTGAGAGCTATGAGAGAGTTGATATAGAGAAGCTGCCGAAGAAATAATAAAAACTACTTCATCCCTAAGATTTTCTAAGAGTAACTGACTGAAATGATTCTTAAATTTTTAACACTTCCCTCATTCTCAAGGTAATCTATGCAAATCTAGCTGAAGTTTTATTTTCAATTGGATAATGCGAAAAATTATTGAGGCTAGAGATAGCGTCAGTAACAGACTTTCATTGAAAAGTTTTGGATTAACATTTCTTCAGGAGTGAATTTAACGCATAAGCCTCCAGATATCTTTCATTCCGATCTAATCAAGACAGCGAGTATTGTATCAGGGATTTAAGTGGGATTTTAATCGTACAAAACATTCATGCCCCGGATTAGTGCCAAAAGTTTAAGCTCGAGAGCTAAGCCATCCAAATATTTTTGAAACAGAGGAGTGAGCTGATTGAGTTAATCGCTCTGCGTTAAAAATGCTGCCAGAAATCTTCTGCCGAAGATATTTATGGCAAAGACAGACAGTCATCACAAAAAACCAAGCAAAATTTTGGCAAAACTAAATTCAAAAATCTCGCTCTGACCTGCGGCCAATCTTAAGGTCATCTGCAGGGCGAAATAGTCAAAAAAGAAAAAACAGAGAAACTGGAATAATTTTTTGCCAAGAATTACGAATGGATTCTACTCATCGGCTTAACAGGGATGGATTTCTTAAAGAATGGGGTCGGTTCAGTTTAATAAAATTAATCGCGACACCATTTTTTGAGAAATTCTTCCGTTCTAAGTAACAAAAACCCTCTTTTAATATTTGGTCAGCAGGAATCTCGATTTAAACTTGATCAAATTTGTGCTTTTTAAGCTACGCTAAGAATTATTTTTCTTCAGCAAAAGAGGTGGAAGTGCTGAAGAAAAAAATTAGAGTTGGGATGGTGGTAAATATTTTTTAGCGACCAGTATTTTCAGCTCCGCCGCCGCCGAGAGGTCTACCAAATAATGATGATGATCTGCTTCTGGGAACATATGCTGAATGAATAGCAGAAATTGCTTCGTTCACAAACTTGTCAGCATCTTTATTCACAGTGTTGGCAGCAATTAAATTTTGGCTTAAATTTATAATTTTGTCGCTTGAAAAAGATGATCTTTCTGTTCCTCTCGATGCTGAAGATAAGAGATCATGACTTTTTCTAGACATTTTTAATAGTGAACTATCTTTGCTAAAATAGTCCAAAAAGATTGTTACCGCTTCTTTTTCGGAGTAATCAGGAAATTGCTGAGTTAGTAATTTTTGATCTGCTAGTCTGGCAAGATCTTTACAAAATTTAGCGTAAGTTTGGTTAACAAATGATTCAGTTAATCTCCCGTAATCATAACCATCCACAAGGGCAATTTCCGAAAAAATTTTCATAAAAAATCCCTGATTTATCATCCCTTCAGCATTTAGTTGATTTAAAAAATCTGGATCATCCTTAAACCTCATTAATTCTGGCTTGGCAATCGCCAGAGATTCTCTTCTTGCAGCCACCACAGTCCTTGGCTCTTCTTTTTGAACGAAAATGCGAGCAAAGCCTTTAGCAGCACTTAAAGCACTTTTTAAAATACCTTGATGCTCTCTTTCAGTATCTTTGCAGGATTTTTTAACTTCTTCCAAATATTTTTTTACATCCTTTTCCAAAGTTTTGTCTTTGTTGGCAACACATCTTTCAACAATAGCTTCGATTTTTTTGTAGTGATTGCTGCTCTGAAAAGCTTCAATTGTGTCATATTTTTGACCAACCCTTTCTAAATTTTCTGGTTTGGAAGCGGTCTTTAAAAAAAACTCAAGCCGATCTTTAAAAGATTCATCTCTGATTCTCAGTATTTCGCCTAGTTGCCTGCTTTGTTCATTTCTACTAGTTGAATTTGCCTTTGCTTCCGCTTTCTCTTCAATCAAAACACAAGAGTCTTTGATCAGATCTTTTGCGGATTCAGAAAGCTTAGAAAAAAAATCTTCATCTTCCAAAATACGAGCTGACAAGAACGAAAAGCTGCCAAGTAAATCTGGATTCAATCTAAGCAATATTTTTTCAAAATTAGAATTTCTATCTTCTTTAATATCGCTCAATTCTCTGGCATATTTATTAATTGAACCAACAAGATCGTCTTCAATCTTCGATTCGCCAAGCATAGAAATTTCTCTAGAACAGGAATAAAGTCTCTCGACATATTCTTTAATTCTTGCTTCAGGATGTGTTTTGATCCTCTTTTCTAAGGAACGGATAGATGCTTGCAGATCAGCCTTTATTTTAAGTTGCTGCTGCTGATCACTATCTTTA
>CAIQBQ010000046.1 GCA_903870105.1 uncultured Alphaproteobacteria bacterium
CACGTTGCAACGCGCGCATTGTTTGAGCGTCGCGACACAATCGTAATTGCTTCAGTCTCTTGCATTTACGGTATTGGCTCGCCGGAATTTTATTCGACGATGGTTTTGCGGCTGAAGGTTGGTGAAGAAATTAATCGGCAAAAACTTTTGCTGCGCCTCGTTGATTTGCAGTATGAGCGTAACGACATCGCCTTCGAGCGCTGTAGTTTTCGCGTGCAGGGCGACACGGTGGATGTTTTTCCGTCGCATGAAGACGAGCGCGCCTGGCGCATCTCGATGTTTGGTGACGAGATTGAAGAAATTACCGAGTTTGATCCACTCACAGGCGAGACTTTTCGTAAGCTTGATTCAATCGCGCTTTACCCTTCTTCGCACTACGTAACTCCGGCCGAAACTCTGCGTGCTTCGATCTTTAATATTAAAAATGATCTGGCGATTCGCGTTAAAGATTTGGAAGAGCAGGGCAAGCTTGTTGAAGCGCAACGATTGAATCAGCGCACCACTTACGACATGGAAATGATGCTTACCGTTGGTTCGTGCAAAGGGATTGAAAATTATTCGCGCTATTTAACTGGCCGCCCGGCGGGCGCACCACCACCGACTTTGTTTGAATATTTACCAAAAGACGCACTGCTTTTTGTCGATGAAAGTCACGTCTCAGTTACGCAAGTTGACGGAATGTATAAAGGCGACTCGGCGCGCAAAGCCAACTTGGTTGATTTTGGATTTCGCCTGCCTTCAGCGCGCGACAATCGCCCGTTAAAATTTTCGGAATGGGAGAGCTTCAAGCCGCAAACAATCTACGTTTCAGCCACTCCAGGGAAATATGAATTAGCTAAAAATGATGGCGAAATTATTCAGCAAATTATTCGTCCGACAGGATTGCTTGACCCAATTTGTGAAATTCGTCCAGCGAAAAATCAAGTCGCAGATTTGCTTATAGAAGTAAGAGCAACAACGGCTCGTGGCTTTCGTACTTTAGTTACAACTCTGACTAAAAAAATGTCGGAAGATCTTACTGATTATTTTAGCGAAGCCGGAATCAAAGTTGTCTACATGCATTCTGACGTTGATACGCTTGATCGCATCGAGATCATTCAAGATTTACGTTTAGGAAAATATGACTGCCTAATTGGCGTAAATCTTTTGCGCGAAGGTCTCGATATTCCTGAATGTGCGCTAATGGCAATTCTTGACGCCGACAAAGAAGGATTCTTGCGCAATGAAACTTCGCTGATTCAAACAATTGGCCGTGCCGCGCGAAATTCCGAAAGCAAAGTGATTCTTTACGCCGACAAAGAAACCAAATCGATCAAGGCGGCACTAAGCGAGACAGAGCGTCGTAGACAAATTCAAATGGCTCACAACGAGAAAAATGGAATCACGCCAACGACAACAAAAAAATCTTTTGGCTCAGCCTTGTCAAATCTTTACAGCAAAAAATCTGGTGAAGAAAAAGAAGAAAGATCCGGAAAAATTCCAACCGATCGCGACATTGAAAGTCTCAAAAAAGAAATGTTGAGAGCGGCGGCGGATCTTGATTTTGAAAAGGCCGCAAGATTGCGAGACGAGGTGAAAAAAATGGAAAGCTTGCTGTTATTTAGCTCTATTAATTAAAAAGAGATCAGCTGTTTTTCTCGGGAGTTTTTTACCTTATTTATCGGCATCAACTAATCTCAAAAATTATCCTAATTTCGCCGCAAATTATTTATTTGAATTGGATTCAAAATGAAAAAAATCGCGTCAGTTTTCTTTGGATTTTTTTACGGTCAGCCAGAGTAAAAATAGCAATCCGGGCACGGCCAGAATAGTTGAGAAAATGAAAAATGCGTACCAGCCAAGAGACTGCGCAAAAACTCCGGCGCTGGCGGTTAATGTGCTTCGAGCGAAGGTTGCGAGTGAAGATAGAATTGCATATTGCGTGGCGCTGAAGGCGATGTTGCAGAGTCCGCTGAGGTAGGCGACGAAGACTGAATTTCCGATTCCGCTGCTGAAATTTTCGGCAAAAACCACGAGATAAAGAAGCGAAGGATCATAGCCAATTTTCGACAAATAAGCGAAGGTAAGATTGGACAGCATTTGCATTACGCCGGCGACCCAAAGTGATTTTACTATTCCAAATTTTTTTACTAAAAATCCGCCGGCAAGAACGCCAAACAGGGTCGCAAAGAGTCCAAAAGTTTTTACTATTTTAGCGATTTCAAGTTTGCTAAAACCAATTTCGAGCAGAAATGGTAGAGTTAAATTTCCAGCGAAAGCATCGCCGAGTTTGAAGAAAATCACAAAGGCAAAAATTATGTACCACTGTTCGCGCTTAGTAAAATCAATGAATGGAGCGATTACGTAATTTTTACTCCAGGACAAAAAATTATATTTTTTGGGCTGCCAATCTTTGCGTGTTTCGTCGGCGAAAAGGACAATTATGATGCAGAGCGCAATCGAGATCGACATTAAAAAATAAACTATGTCCCAGCTGATTAGGTCAGCAAGAGCAAGGGCTCCCGCGCCAGAGATGAGCATTCCAATATTGTATCCGTAAACGTAAGAACTCGAAGCGAAACCCTGATTTTCTTTTTCGATTAATTCAATTCGATAGCCGTCAATTACGATGTCTTGACTGGCAGAAGAGAGTCCAACTAAAAAAGCAAAAATGGCGATTGCACTTAGAGAAGAAGTGATCGCGGCGGTGCCAAGCGAGAAAATAAAGATCGCCAAAAGTATCTGTGTGAAAATTATCCAAGATCTTCTTTGTCCAAAAATTCTGGTGAGAATTGGCAGTGAAAATGAATCAATCAGTGGCGCGAAAAAAATTTTTAAAGTGTAGGGCAGGCTGACTAGTGAGAAAAATCCGATTGTTTTTAAGTCAAAACCTTTGTCGACCAGAAGCGCTTTTAGGGTCGAAAGAATAAGGGCTATCGGCAATCCAGAAGAAATTCCAAGAAAGAAAATTATCGCAAGATTTTTGTAGGATTTTTGTGTCTTCATTGTTTTAGATTTTAGATCTAGTTTTTTGTTCAATTCAGAAATTCAAAAAAATCACAATGTTAGATCACCGAGATTCTTCAAAACTTTACGGCACGACAATTCTTTCGGTGCGTAAAAATGGCAAGGTTGCAATTGCTGGCGACGGCCAGGTTTCTTTGGGTCAGACCGTGCTCAAATCAAATGCAAAAAAAATTCGCAAGCTTGGCGATGGCTCGATTATTGGCGGATTTGCTGGTGCGACGGCAGATGCTTTTACTTTATTTGAACGTCTTGAATCAAAATTAGAGCAATATCCAAATCAATTGATGCGCGCCTGCGTTGAGCTAGCGAAGGATTGGCGCACCGATAAATATTTGCGTCGTCTCGAGGCAATGATGATTGTAGTCGACAAAAATACCTCGCTGATACTCACCGGGAATGGTGACGTTCTTGATCCGGAAGATGGAATTGCTGGAATTGGTTCTGGAGGAAATTTTGCTCTTGCCGCCGCGCGGGCGCTGAGTTCAATCGAAGAGCTTTCGGCGGAAGAAATCGTGAAGCGTTCAATGAAAATTGCTGCAGATCTCTGTGTTTACACTAACAATAATATTTTAATTGAGACGCTGTGACTAAAATATTCTCATCCCTTATCATTCTATTAGCCCTTGCTAGTCAAGCATCGGCAGCGGTTTCTCTTTCAGTTAAAAGTGGCGAAGTTGCCAAAACTAAAATCTTATTTATTGGCTTCGAACCAACAAACGCAGAGCTTCCGCAGATGAAGCGTGATGCCAATGAAGTTTTTGAGCGCATCATAAAAAATTTAAAAACGACCGATCTTTTTGAAGTGGTTAAACAATCCGGTTTTGATAAAAGCCTTTCCGCAGAAGCTATACCGGATTTTACCAAATATTCAAATGCGCAAATCGGCGCGATTGTTGTCGGACAATTTAATTACGATTTGTCGGGAAATTTAGAGACGCGTGTTCGGGTTTGGGATGTGCTCGATCAGCGTCAAATGTTTGGTAAGCTTTATGCTGCTTCGCGCGATAATTATCGCAAAATTTCCAATGCAATTTCCAATGAAATTTTCAAAGCAGTTACCGGCGAAGCTTTTGGTCATTTTGATTCGCAGATTCTTTACGTTTCTGAATCCGGGCCAATCACAAAAAGAGTTAAGCGTATTAATATTATTGATTTTGATGGCGAAAATAAGCGTGTTTTGACCAATGGTCAGGATTTGGTTTTGACGCCAATTTTTTCTAAAAATCGTAACGAAATTTTTTACGTAAATTATTTGCAAGGTAAGCCGCAAATTTTTTCGATGAATTTGCAAAATTTGCGTGGCCATAAGGTTGGAGGATTTAGAGGTACTACCTTTGCCGCAGCAACCAATCCAAAAGACGCGAACGTCATTTTGCTTTCGGCGATTGACGAAGGAAATAGCGATATTTACGAGTTAAATATTGCAGCTAATTCAGCGCAAAGACTCACAAAAAGTCCGGCGATTGACACTACTCCTACTTACTCTCCAGATCTTAAATATATTACCTTTGCTTCTGATCGTGAAAGTGGTCAGCAGCTTTATGTAATGAATGTTGACGGCTCATCAGTGAAAAAAATTAGCTTAGGAGAGGGCTCTTACTCTAAGCCCGTCTGGTCGCCAGACGGCAAGCTTATCGCCTTCACTAAATCTAAGGGTGGAAAATTTTACATTGGCGTAATGACACCAAGCGGCTCTGGAGAAAGGTTGTTAACTAGTGGCTATTTAGTCGAGGGGGCTCGCTGGTCGCCAAGCGGGCGTTATCTAATTTTTTCCCGCAAAAATTCTCCTTACGGACAAAGTTCTGTGCCGCGAATTTATGTTGTTGATATTTTGACTGGTTTTGAAGTTGAACTTCCGATCCCTGCGGGAGAAGGAGCAACGGACCCGGATTGGGTTTAAAGCGATGGTGCAGCCGTAACAATGATTCAAAAGTCATTTGCTTTAAGTGAGCGAAGGATCAAAGCGGAATAGTTCAAAGTACCTCTCGCATTGCCATTTGAGCAAAGCAAAAAAGCGATGCGGCGTTACCAAGCAATTACAAAATCAAAAACTACCCACATGTATTTTCTCAAGCGTTTTCTGCTAATTTTTCCAACGCTTTTTGTAATAATGTTGGTCAATTTTTTGATCATTCAAACCTCTCCAGGCGGGCCAATAGAAAGGTTTGTGGCGCAGATGAATCACGCAACAAAAGTTTCTGGCGAGGTAGGAAATATTAATTTGGCCAGTGATTCGACCCTTAACTATCAAGTCTCACAAGGTGTTGACGAAGAATTAATCGAGAAAATAAAAAAACTTTACGGCTTCGATCGGCCGCTTTCCGAGCGATTTTTTTTGATGATGAAAAAATACTTTACCTTCGATTTTGGAATGAGTTTTTATCAAGATAAAAAAATCTCCGAGCTGATCTTGGATAAATTGCCGGTTTCGATTTCTCTAGGCCTATGGACGGTTTTGCTTGTCTATTTAATCTCCATCCCGCTTGGCATTAAGAAGGCGGTAAATGATGGCTCAAAGTTTGACATTTGGACGAGTAGCGTGGTGATTTTTTTGCATGCAATTCCGTCTTTTCTTTTTGCGATTTTGCTAATCACGCTTTTGTGTGGCGGAAATTTTTTAAATATCTTTCCGCTGCGCGGATTGGTCTCGGCAAATTTTGACGAGCTAAGTTTTTGGCAAAAAATTGCTGATTATTTTTGGCATTTAATTCTTCCGGTTACGGCAATGATTGTTGGCGGATTCGCCTCGTTAACTTTTTTTGTTAAAAATTCCTTCATTGAAGAAGTTAATAAAAACTACGTCCTAGCGGCTTACGCTAAAGGCTTAAATCTGCAGCAAGTTTTATACTGCCATGTTTTCCGTAATGCGATGTTGATTGTAATTGCTGGATTGCCCGCGGCTTTAATTGGGATTTTTTTTACTAGCTCAATGTTGATCGAGGTAATTTTCTCTCTCGATGGCTTGGGGCTTCTGGGTTACGAATCGGCAATTTCGCGCGATTATCCACTGATGTTTGCAACGCTTTATATCTTTACTTTACTTGGCCTGGCGACCAATATTATTTCTGATTTTACTTACAAAATTATTGACCCACGCATTAACTTTGAGGCCATGTCCAAGAAAAGTTAAAAAATAATTTGCAAGTTAGAGTTTGAAAAATAAGTTGCCGCGCCTTTCGTTTTCCGGGTAGGGTTCCTAGGTGCCTATGAGGCCACTGAAATCAAGGCTTCATCCCCGTTTTAAGTAATTTTAAGCAATGTCAAAAAGTTCTAAAGAAGTCCTGGGTATTATTAAGCTACAAGTAGCTTCAGGAAAGGCTAATCCAGCGCCTCCAATTGGACCAGCTCTAGGTCAAAAAGGCCTTAACATCATGGAGTTTTGTAAGCAATTTAACGCACTTAAATTCGATTACGATCTTGGTACGCCAATTCCAGTTACGATTACTGCTTACAAGGATAAATCCTTCACGTTCATTACCAAAAATCCTCCGGTTTCTTACTTAATCATGAAGGAAATCAACCTTGCAAAAGGCTCTTCAGCTCCAGGAAAAGATTCTGCCGGTAAAATTAACACGGCTCAAATTGCTAATGTCGCCAAGAAAAAAATGGTCGACATGAATAGTTCTGATCTAAATGCTTGCATGCAAATGGTTAAGGGTTCTGCGACCTCAATGGGCTTGGAAGTAGTCGAATAAAATTTTTTTAAAAATGGTGAAGAAAAATCAGAAACAAGTAGTCGAAAAATTCAAAGCGGCAAATATCGAAGAGGCCATAAAAAAGGTCCAAGATTTAGCGGTAACAAAAAAACGTAAATTCGTTGAGTCTATTGACGTAGCGCTAAATTTAGGAATTGATGCCAAGCAATCTGATCAAGCTGTTAAGGGTTCAATAATGCTCCCTCACGGTTCTGGAAAAAAGGTTAGGGTAATTGTTTTTACTGGTAACGAAGATCAGAAAAAAACTGCTTTGGAAGCCGGCGCAATATTAGCAGGCTTGGATGAATTGCTTGTTAAAGTTGAGGGCGGATTCCTTGATTTCGACTGTTGCGTTGCCACCCCAGATGTTATGCCAAAAATTAGTAAGCTTGCTAAAAAGCTTGGGCCCCGTGGCTTAATGCCAAGTCCAAAAAACGGTACAGTTACTCCTGATGTAAAGAAAGCAGTTACTGATGCAATGAAGGGAAAGATTAATTTTAAGAATGATAAAGGCGGAACTGTGCATTGCATGATCGGAAAGGCTGATTTTGATGCAAAAAATCTTCTCGAAAATGTGCAGAGCGCCGTCAAAGCAATCAAATCTTCTAAGCCGGAATCTTCTAAGGGAAAATTCATTAGAGAGCTCTATTTGAGTTCAACAATGGGACCTTCCGTGCAAGTCGCCATCGAATCAGTTTAAGTGAGTTAGCAAATGAACAGAGAACAAAAATCACAATTAGTTACCTCGCTACAAAATAATCTTGTGAATAGCGCCTTTGTTGCCGTTATTCATTATCGCGGCATGAGTGATAAACAGCTTTATGATTTACGCGTGGCTTTGAAGTCAAAAGGCTGTGGAATGAAAATCGCTAAAAACACTTTGGTCAAAGTTGCAGTCGAAAAAACTGAACTCAAGGCCCTTTCCGAGCATCTTTCTGGTCCAACGGCACTTCTTTATTCGCAAGACCCAGTAGCCTTGTCCAAGGTAATCGCAGATATGGCTAAGCAGATTGAAGTTTTGAAAATCAAAGTTGGCTTCTTCAATAAATCTCTGGTGACTGAATCAGCTATTAAAGAGATGGCTAAACTCGGATCATTCGAAGAAGTTCGCGCTTCTTTCCTTGGTATAATTAATGCCGCTCAATCAAACTTTGTTAGATTGCTTACCGCTCCAGAAAAAGGTCTAGCAACTCTAAAAACTAACTAATTCCAAAAATTATTAACTAACCTCAACTAAAGTCGACATGTCTACTAATCTTGAACAACTATCAGAATCTCTATCATCTCTAACTATTCTTGAGCTTGCTGAATTAAGCAAAAAGCTAGAAGAAAAGTGGGGAGTATCTGCTGCCGCATTCGCTTCAGCTGCTCCTGCCGCAGCTGCTGTAGTCGAAGTTAAAGACAAATTTGATGTTGTTTTAACTGCTTTTGGCGATAATAAAATCAACGTTATTAAAGAAGTTCGTGCGATTACTAATCTGGGTTTGAAAGAAGCCAAAGATTTGGTTGAGGCCGCACCAAAAACTATTAAATCTGACGCATCGGCATCAGAAGCAGAAGAAATTAAAAAGAAGCTCGAAGCAGCTGGCGCAAAGGTTGAGTTGAAATAAAACAAACAAATCTTTTCAAGCCAATCCACTAGTTTTAGTGGATTGGCTTTTGGCGTTTTTAATAAAGTTACTCAAAAGGATAAACATGGCTCAGATTCGTAACTTCGATCAGGTTCTTTTTAGAAAGAGTTTCAGTAATAGCGGTGGCAAAGAAGTAATTGCAATTCCTAATCTGATCGCGCTACAAAAAGAATCTTACGACAGATTTTTACAGGCAAAAATTCCACATGAGCAACGCGAAAATGTTGGTATTCAATCAGTTTTTCATTCATTTTTTCCACTTTCTGATTCGGCCGATAGGGTTACGGTCGAGTTCCTTAGCTACTCACTCGGACAATCAAAATATGAAGCGCAAGAATGTCTTTCTGCGGGCAGAACTTTTTCAGCCCCTCTCTATGCGCAGCTCCGCCTAGTTTTATGGCATCAAGAAGAGGGTAGCGAAGTTAAAGAAATTCGCTCAATCAAAGAGCAAGAAGTTTACTTGTGTGAAATTCCTTTAATGACAGAAACCGGAAGCTTCGTTGTTAATGGAGCGGAAAGAGTTGTTGTTTCGCAAATGCGTCGTGCACCAGGAGTTTTTTTTGATAGTGAAAATGTAAAACTATCTGGATCAAAATCCTATTCTGCAAAAATTATTCCGAATATTGGTTCTTGGCTTGATTTTGAATTTGATAGCAAAGACGTCCTTCATTTTCGCGTCGACAAAAAAAGAAAAATCCCAGTAACTTCTCTTCTGCGCGCACTTGGAATGAGTTCTGAGTCAATCATAAGAACTTTCTACGGCTCTGTTGATGCGACCTTTACCAAAAAAGGCTGGGCATTGGCATTCGATCCAGAATCTTTCGCCGGAAGAAAGGTTCCTTATGATTTGATTTGTGCACATTCGGGTGAAGTAAAGGTGAAAGAAGGAGTGAAGCTCAATCGCAAATCGATCGACAAATTGCATTCAGAAAAATTCACGCATTATTTGTTAACTGCCGAAGTTTTACCGGGCTATGTTGTTGCTGCAGATTTAATAGAATCAGAAACCGGAGAGCTTTTGCTGGATGCTGGATCAATTATTACTGCCGAAAGCTTAGAAATTTTGCACAAGCTAAATTTTATGACGGTTCCGGTGATTAATCCGAGCAAGTCAGAAATGGGGCCATACCTCTATAACACGATGCTGGTCGATAAAAATCCAAATCAGCGCGAGGCTTTATTCGACATTTATCGAGCTGTAAGATTGGGTGAGGCTCCGTCTTCATTCGAAGTGGCAAAAAATTACTTTGACAATCTTTTCTTCAACGACACGCGCTATAATCTCTCTGATGTTGGTCGCATGAAGATGAATCATCGTCTAAGTTTAGAGGTTAAGAAAGATACGCTTTTCTTAACTAATCAAGATATTGAGCAAACTATCAAAATTCTTAGCCTCGTTAAACATAATGATCTCAAGACTGACGATATTGATAACTTAGCTAACCGTCGTGTTCGTGCCGTAGGCGAGTTGATTGAAAATCAGCTACGCATTGGCATGACTAGAATTGAGAAGGCGATCATGGAAAAGTTGAATTCAGTAGAGGTCGACACGGTTATGCCCCAAAGCCTGATAAACTCCAAGCCCTTAGTTACTGCGGTTAAAGATTTTTTTGCGACTTCGCAATTGTCACAATTTATGGATCAAACAAATCCACTTTCTGACATTACTCACAAGCGACGTCTTTCAGCTTTGGGACCAGGTGGCTTGACTCGTGAACGCGCTGGCTTTGAAGTACGTGACGTGCATCCTACCCACTATGGAAGAATTTGTCCGATTGAAACTCCAGAAGGTCCGAATATTGGCTTGATCAACTCGCTTGCGACATATGCTCGAGTCAATAATTACGGCTTCATCGAAACTCCTTATCGCAAAGTTGTTAATGGCAAAATCACTAACGAAGTAAAATATCTCTCAGCAATGGGCGAGGTCGATTTTGCAGTTGGACCATCTAATATTGAAGCTGATACAAATGGCAATATTAAATCTGATTTAGTGAGTTGTCGTAAAAATGGTGAATACATAATGTTGACGCCAGACAAAATCGATTTTATTGACGTCTCAACCAAGCAAATTGTTTCAATCGCAACCACACTCATTCCCTTTCTTGAGAATGATGACGCGAATCGCGCCTTAATGGGCGCAAACATGCAAAGACAAGCAGTTCCATTGCTTTGTCCAGATGCTCCTGTAGTTGGAACTGGTATGGAATCAGTAATTGCATCTGATTCTGGAGCTGTAGTTTGTGCTAAAAAAGATGGCGTAGTAAGGTTCGTGGATTCAACTCATGTCGTTGTCGAAGCAGATGAAGATAATACTATTGAGATGTACGATCTTAAAAAATATTTGCGCACCAACCAAGATACTTGTGTTAATCAAAGACCAACTGTTTCCGTAGGTGAAAAAGTTAGGGCGGGACAGATTATTACTAGTGGACACTCAATCGCTGGCGGTGAAATTGCTCTCGGTAAAAACGTGCGCGTTGCCTTCATGCCTTGGAGTGGTTACAACTTTGAGGACTCGATCATTATTTCTGAAAAACTTTTGGCCGACGATACATTCACATCGATTCACATCGAGGAGATGGAGATCATCGCTCGCGATACGCGCCTTGGGCCCGAAGAAATCACACGCGACATCCCAAACGTTGGTGAAGAATTTCTAACTAAGCTCGATGAAGAAGGTATTATTCACGTCGGCGCCGAAGTTAAACCGGGAGATCTCCTTGTTGGTAAAACAACTCCAAAGAGCGAATCTCCAATGACTCCGGAAGAAAAATTACTCAAAGTAATTTTTGGTGAAAAATCTGCTGACGTAAAAGACTCATCGCTCTATGCTCCTACCGGAGTTGGCGGAACAGTGGTTGATGTAAAAGTTTTTTCGCGCAAAGGAATTGAAAAAGATGAGCGTTCGGTTTACATCGAAATGCAGCAAATTGAGGCTTTGTCTAAGCGTAAAAATCTCAGAACTTCCTTTCTAGAAGACTCTCTTAAGGTCGCTCTAGTTAAATTATTCAGCGATGAAAAGCTAACTAGTGGTATCGACAAACTAAAGCCAAAAACCAAACTTGATTCCAAAGATTTGTTGGTTCTGTCAAAAGCGCAATTGATCAAAATTGTTGTCGATGATTCTGATGCAATGGATAAGGCTGAAAAGTTAATCAAGTCACATAATCAACAAATCTCCGAAGTCGAAAGAGAGTATAATGATAAAGTCACCAAGATTAAAACCGGCGATGAGTTAGGCCAGGGCATTCTTAAGATCGTCAAGGTTTACATCGCTTCAAAATATCGTTTGCAGCCAGGTGATAAAATGGCGGGTCGTCACGGTAATAAAGGTGTGGTTTCTAAAATCGCGCCAATTGAAGACATGCCTTATTCTGCAGATGGTGAGCCAGTTGATATCGTTTTGAATCCACTAGGCGTACCTTCTCGTATGAATATTGGTCAAATTCTTGAAACTCATCTTGGGTTTGCGTCAAAAGAACTCGGTAAACAAATTGGCCAGATCATTGACCAGGCTGCCGCAAAGAAAGAAGAATTTATTAAAAAATTAAGCGACAAGCTTTTGGCAATCTACTCTTCTGACGAAGAGAAAAAGAAGATCGGGGCGATGTCTGACAATGAATTAGTCGAATTCGCTTCTAAGCAAAGAAACGGAGTTCACTTTGCAACAGGAATTTTCGAAGGTGCAAAAGAGGAGCATATCACCGGCTTGCTAGAATTGGCTGGCCTTGATAAATCTGGTCAGATCCATCTTTTTAACGGCAAAACCGGAGAAAGATTCGATCGCAAAGTTACCGTTGGCTACATCTATATGTTGAAGCTGCATCACTTGGTCGATGACAAGATCCACGCCCGCTCAATCGGACCTTACAGTTTAATTACGCAACAGCCCCTCGGTGGTAAATCACACTTCGGCGGTCAACGTTTCGGTGAAATGGAATGTTGGGCATTGCAAGCTTACGGCGCCGCTTACTCACTTCAAGAAATGCTTACGGTTAAATCAGATGATGTGGTTGGTAGAATCAAAATCTATGAATCAATCATTCAAGGAAATCAGAACTTCAATTGCGGCATTCCAGAATCATTCAATGTAATGATTAAGGAAGTGCGTTCACTTGGTCTTAACATCGAATTAATCGAGAAATAAAAACTAAAGCACATGACTCTTGCCGGAACTTCATCTCATGGTCTCTTAAGCGTAACTTCAAATAACGCGGTTGACCTGCTCGACTTCAACGCCATCAAAATTTCAATTGCCGATCCTGACAAGATTCGCTCTTGGTCTTTTGGCGAAGTGTCTAAGCCAGAAACCATTAACTACCGAACCTTCAAGCCAGAAAGAGAGGGTTTATTTTGTGCGAGAATTTTTGGTCCAATCAAGGATTACGAATGTCTTTGCGGAAAATATAAACGCATCAAATACAAGGGAATTGTCTGCGAGAAATGCGGTGTCGAAGTTACTTCTTCGAAAGTTCGTCGCGAAAGAATGGGTCATATTGAGCTTGCCGCGCCAGCAACTCATATCTGGTTTCTTAAGTCTTTGCCATCTCGTATTAGCACCATCCTTGGAACCACGCTGAAAGCGATCGAGAAAGTGATTTATTTCGAAGCTTACGTTGTTACTGACGGCTTGATGTCTCCATTAAAAGAAGGCGAAATCTTGAGTGAAGATGAATATTCCAGATTTCAAGAAGAGCATGGATATGGCAGTTTCATTGCTGAGATGGGTGCGGAAGCAGTTCAAAAACTTTTGCAAAGACTTGATCTAAAAAAATTACAAAAAGACCTGCGTGAAGAATTGTCTGAAGTAACTTCAGAAATCAAAAAAGAAAAAATCATCAAGAGATTAAAGCTGATTGAGCAGTTCATTGATTCAGATAGTAAGCCTGAAAATATGGTTATGACTGTTCTTCCGGTTATTCCGCCAGATATTCGCCCTCTAGTTATGCTGGATGGCGGACGCTTCGCAACTTCGGATTTAAACGAGCTTTATCGTCGCGTAATCAACCGCAACAACCGCCTTCGACGACTTTCCGAACTTGGCGCACCGGAAATTATCATCAAAAATGAGAAGCGCATGTTGCAAGAGGCTGTTGACGCCTTGCTTGACAATGGTCGCTCTGGAGCAATTGTAAAAAACTCTAATAAGAAACCCTTCAAGTCACTTTCTGACATGTTGAAAGGTAAGCAAGGTCGCTTCCGTCAAAATCTTTTAGGTAAACGCGTAGATTACTCTGGTCGTTCAGTAATCGTGGTTGGTCCAGAATTGAAGTTGCACCAATGCGGCTTGCCAAAAAAAATGGCGCTCGAATTATTTAAGCCTTTTATTTATTCTAAACTTGAACTTTACGGAAAATCTCCATCGATTAAAGTTTCTAAAAAAATGGTTGAAGCCGAAAGGTCGGAAGTTTGGGACATTCTTGATGAAGTAATCAAAGAACATCCAGTTCTTCTGAATCGTGCTCCAACTTTACACAGACTAGGTATCCAAGCTTTTGAGCCAGTGCTTACCGAAGGTAAGGCGATCCAACTTCATCCACTAGTCTGCGCCGCTTTCAACGCCGATTTTGACGGCGATCAAATGGCCGTTCATCTTCCCCTTTCAATCGAAGCGCAAGTTGAAACTAGGGCCCTGATGATGTCGACAAACAACATCCTCAGTCCTGCAAACGGCAAACCAATCATCGTGCCCTCGCAAGATATCATCCTTGGCTTATACTACATGACCATGGAAGCGAGAGATTTTGCCAAAACTAAGTCGCGATCGATTTCGGATAATTACGAAATGTATCACGCATTGAATGGCAAGGTAATATCTGTGCATGATAAAATTCTTTATCGCTACGTAGTTAAAAATGCCGATGGAGAAAAATCATTTGAGCGCGTTGAAACTACCGCAGGACGCGTGATGCTCTACAATATCTTGCCTACAGCGATGAAGGGCAATTTTGAAACCGTTAATAAGGCGATGACTAAAAAAGCAGTCACCAATCTTATTGACACAGTTTATCGTAATTGTGGACAGAAAGAAACAGTTATGTTCTGCGATCGCATCATGACTCTTGGTTTTGACAACGCTTGCAATGCTGGTATTTCGATTGGTAAGGACGACATGATTGTTCCGCCAACAAAACAACAGCGAGTCACTGAGTCGTTCGACAAGGTAAAAAGATTAGAAAAGCAATATCGCGAAGGCTTGATTACGGCGGGTGAGCGTTACAACAAAGTCGTCGATGAATGGACAAGTTGTACAAGCAAGATCTCTCATGAAATGATGACAATTATTTCAAGCTACGATACCCCGATTACTGCCAATTCTATCTTTATGATGGCAGATTCTGGCGCTCGTGGTTCAGAAAGCCAAATCAAGCAGGTTGCTGGTATGCGAGGTCTAATGGCCAAACCATCAGGTGAAATTATTGAAACTCCAATCATCTCAAACTTTAAAGAAGGTTTGAGTGTAATGGAATACTTCATCTCAGCGCATGGCGCGCGTAAAGGTTTGGCGGATACTGCCTTGAAAACAGCAAACTCGGGATATTTAACCAGAAGATTGGTCGATGTTTCTCAAGATTGTATCGTGGTCGAAGAAGATTGTGGCACCGACGAAAGCGTTCTTATTGAGTCAGTAATTGATGACGGCAGAACAATTGTTTCACTTGCAGAAAATGTTTTAGGACGCGTTCCGCTCGAAGATATCAAAACTGAAGATAAGAAAAGGGTCATCGTTAAAGCTGGAACAATGATCGACGAAGCTCTATCCGAAGAGATCGAAAAGGCGGCTATTAAATCAATAAGAGTCCGCTCAGTATTAACTTGCAAAACTCCAAATGGAATTTGCGTTAAATGTTATGGACGCGATTTAGCTACTGGTGATATCGTTAGTATTGGTGAAGCTGTGGGCGTAATTGCTGCTCAATCGATCGGTGAGCCAGGAACTCAGCTAACAATGAGAACTTTCCACATTGGCGGCGCGGCACAAAGAGGAGCTGAACAATCTGCAATTTCTGCAATTACTGATGGTAAAGTTAAAATCTCCGACAAGGGCACCATCATTGATCGCGATGGAAGAATTATTGTAATCAGTCGCAACTCTGAAATCACTCTAGTCGACAAAGATCAAAAAGAAATCCACAGCTACAGATTGCCTTATGGTTCGGTGATCACTCACAAGCATGGCTCAGAAGTTAAGAAGGGAGAGCATCTTGCTGAGTGGGACCCTTACAACATCCCGATCGTTGCTGAAGCTAGCGGCATAATAAAATATAACGATCTTGCTGAGAATGTTTCTTTGCGTGAAAAGATTGACGAGTCATCGGGCGTTTCTACCAAAATTGTAATGGATTGGAAGCAGTACAGTAAGCAAGATCTCAAGCCGAGATTGACAATCACTAGAGACAAAGAAGACGCATTGAAAGAATATAATCTCTCGATGCATACGATAATTGGCGTCTCTAACGGAGATGAAGTTAAAGCTGGTGACGTGATTGCAAGGATTCCAAAAGAATCCTCGAAGACTCGCGATATCACGGGCGGACTGCCGCGGGTTGCTGAATTGTTCGAGGCGCGTAAGCCAAAGAATGCTTCAGTAATGAGTGATGTTGATGGTCGTATTGAGTTTGGTAAAGATTACAAAACAAAACGTCGCATCATCGTGCGCCCAGAAGATGCATCGCAAGAACATTTCGAATACAGCATTTCCAAAAACAAACACTTGTTTGTTGGCGAAGGCGACTTTGTTAAGAAGGGCGACGTATTAGTCGATGGCAATCCGGTTCCGCACGACATTTTGCGTATCCAAGGTATCCAGGCCTTTTCTTCTTACATGGTTAATGAAGTACAAAAAGTTTACCGCATGCAAGGCGTGAAAATTGATGACAAGCATATTGAGGTAATTCTTAACATGATGTTGAAGCGTGTCGAAGTGGTTAACTCTGGTAACACAACCTTGTTAGCGGGTGAATATGTTGATCGCGACGTTCTCGAAGAGATTAACAGTAAAATGATCGCCAGCAAAATGAAGCCAGCGCAATGCGTTCCTGTATTACTCGGAATCACCAAGGCTTCATTGCAAACTAAGTCATTCATCTCTGCTGCCTCCTTCCAAGAAACTACGCGAGTCCTTACTGATGCTGCAGTGCAAGGTAAGATCGACAACCTTCGTGGCTTGAAAGAAAATATTATCGTTGGCCGCTTGATTCCAGCGGGAACTGGCTTGATGGCGAGCAAATATCGCCAAGCAGCTGGTCAAAAAGTTGAAGAAGTTGCGTCTTAAATAATTAAGCCGCGGGATAAGATTTTATCTTATCCCGCGGTTTTTTTAGATTTTAAAATCCAGATCCAAAATCTTTTCAATGTCCGCTGATCTCAATAGCCAAAAGGCCTGATGACAATTCGAACTCAAAGTAGTTTTTTTACCAAATTCAAAAAGAATCGTAGGGGATATTTCTCTTTTCTAATTTTTATCTTCCTATTTTTTGCCACCTTATTTGCCGAACTAATCGCTGGTGAAAAGCCTTTGCTGATGAGTTTTGAAGACGAGTTTTACTTTCCAATTTTCCAAGAAATTTCTGAACAAAAACTTGGCGGAGTTTTTGAGACCCCCGTTGATTTTCGTGATCCCATAGTCCAAACATTAGTTAAAAAAAGTGGTTGGATGATTTTCCCGCCAATCAAATTTTCTTACGACACGATCAATTACAAAATCAATACTCCCGCACCCTCAAAACCTACAGCAGAAAATCTTTTTGGCACCGATGATCAAGGTCGCGACGTTCTAGCTCGTGTGATTTACGGAATTCGCATCTCGCTAATTTTTGGTCTAGTTCTCACGATTTTTTCTACCGCTCTAGGAATTTTTCTCGGCGCGATCCAGGGATATTTTGGTGGCCTGACTGATTTGCTGTTACAGCGTTTCATGGAGATTTGGTCAAGCATGCCAGTTTTGTTTTTGCTGATTATTTTATCTTCAATTATCGAGCCGAATTTTTTCACCTTACTCGGCTTGATGCTTTTATTTAGCTGGATGGCGATAGTTTCCTACGTACGTGCAGAATTTTTACGTTTACGTAATTTTGATTTTGTTCGTGCCAGTCGTGCGCTTGGCGCTTCAAATTCACGAATTATTTTTCATCATATTTTGCCGAATGCTTCGCCAATCATCATTGCTAATCTGCCATTTTTACTTGCCGCCTCAATCACAACTTTAACTTCCTTAGATTTTCTTGGTCTCGGCTTACCGGTCGGATCGCCATCTCTTGGCGAATTACTCGCGCAAGGAAAAAATAATCTGAATGCCTACTGGCTTGGAATTGCTGGATTCGTGACCATTACTTTAATTTTAACTTTACTAGTTTTTATCGGCGAGGCGCTACGCGATGCTTTTGACGTAAGAAAATCTATATCTAGCTGATCGCGCAAACACTCTGACCAGCCCAGCAATCCGCTTTTTTTATTCCGGCATTTTCTAGTCTTTTTTGAAGGCCTTTATCATCGGTCTGAAATCCGTGATCTAATAATATCCTGATTACATCATTTGCTTTTTCGCGCCTTGATAATTCCAACCCCGCCTCTTCAGAAATCTGAAGAGCCAAATCTAGATATTTTCTGTCAATTTTATCGGTTAATTTGCCGCCGCTAAGTGGAGTTGCAAAAGCTGCTGGCCTAATTGATTGATAGATTGTCGTGCATTCATCGCCGCCGTCTTTGCTAGCGAGCAATTTCGCTCTTTCGCTTGTTTGAGCTTCATCGCCCCTGGCCAGAGCTCCTCTGGCATTAAGTAGGTCTCTAATGCCGAAATGTCTGAGCAGGTTTTCTAATTTCTTCACATCCTGTGCCTTGATTAAGTCGTCAAAAACATTCTCAGCAACTTCGCCAAACTTACCTAGGTATGGTTCAAATTCGGGCTCTTCCAGTGCCATTAGTAATAAATCAGAGCTAATCGAAGGATCTAATTTTATAATTTGATCAGTTCTTAGCCCCTCAAGAAAAGCTCTAGTGATAAGGGTGTTTTCATCTTTTTTTAATTCTGAGTAAGCACTCTCAACCGAATCCTTATCCAAGGTTTCTAATTTAAGAATGATTTTGAGTGTTTCAGATTCTTTATTTCGAACTGCTAATGTTGCTGCGTCTAAACCGGGCGCGATTGAATTTGGATTGGCTCCGCGATTAAGCAGAGAAATAACTAAACTGTTATAAGCATTGTGGTTGATTGCATAATAAAGCGGCGTTTTTTTGTCTTCATCCCCTTCATTTACGTGCTCTTCTATTCTATATCCATGCGCATTTGACATGTGACCAATGAAGGATTCTAAGGTTAATCCTCCGCTAGATTCGCATATTTTAAATAGATCTCTTTCGGTAAGGGATGATTGCTTTCTATCAATTCTTTCTCTAAGGCTTTCGGCAACGGGGCTTTTTACAGAAGACAGGTGATCATGTAAAATTCGATCGATCACGTAACCCACATCATCCTGTGGCAAGCTTTCCTTGATTTCCTCTATCTGTTTATCGGAGGGTTTACCAAGTAATTTATTGAAAACCCCAGCGTGACCTTTCTTGGCAGCAATTTCTAAATTAACTGGGCGATTAACAGAGATGTCTGCGCCACTCTTTTCTAAAAGAGCCAAGACATCGAGATATCCCCTGCCAGAGATTGCATGTGTTAGGGCGCTACCGTCAGCGCTCAAAACGTCCGCAACTTTTTTTGCACCAAATTTTTCTCTGATCGATTCTAAATAAATTCCGAGAGGAATTTCGCCCTGAGTTTCGCAAGCAATAGCAAAAGGATTTACCTGGCCCTCTTTCCGCTTAAGTGGATCAAAGCCCGCATTAATCAAGATCTCGCAAGTTTTAGTCAATTTTTCTTTCATTGCCATGCCAATAATCGAAGCGTGATCTGGAACTTCTCCTAAAAATCTCGGTGCATTCGATTTAAGAAATTTCGTCAGCAAGTCATCTCTGTTCTGCTTGATAAGGAAAGCGGTTAGTTCGATGAAATCTTTAACACTAACGACATCGCCTAACAATGATTGTTTTTCCAAAGAAACTCTGCTTTTTGCCACCAAATCTTTGCCTTTATATTCGTAATTAAAAATAAAAGAGGCTATTCGATCATCAGATCTTTCGCGTAAAAAACTCCGAGCTAGCTTTCTTGCATTTTGTCCATCATTCAACCTGCTATGCGTTAAGAGACTGGTTAATTGATCTTCAGGAGGAATGGGTATTTGTTTTCTAGCCATTAAATCAAAAGTTTCTGACATGTCAGAAGATCTCGAGATAGCGCGCTGATCAACCATCATTAAAAGCAAATCGAAACGTTGTGATAAATCGTCACAACTAGAAATTATCGCGTTAATGATGGGTAGGCTAAATGCACTTCCTCCACTCGGCAAAGCCGAGCAAAATAAATGATTAAGTAGCGAATCTTGTTGCAGGATTTTTGCCTGTTGCGAACTCAAACTACCGACTGGTTCATGCGATTTTAAGGCCAGAGGTTTTCCAATGCTTTCTTTTGCGCATATTTCTGCGCCTTCATTGCCTAAAAAAGCAATCAACGCATCTCTGACTTTAGTCAACGCATCTGAAGGGCTGGATTGATAAATTTTTGAGCAAGTGACAATGATATCTCTAATGATCGCAATATTATCAATCGCAGAGGTCGCCTCATCCAAGGGCCTTGAAGATTCCAACTTAAGTTTATGAGCTTTAAATTTTGATTTTTCATCTTCACCTACGGAAGAAATAACCAAATCCAATATTTCTATTAATTGCATGAACTTATAGACTTTTCTTGATTGCAAAATAATTCTCTCGACCTTCCCCGAAATAAATAAATCAACATTTAAATATGCCAATTGAAATTTTAATGCCCGCACTTTCTCCAACAATGAAAGAGGGAAATCTCGCCAAATGGGTAAAAAAAGAGGGCGATAAAATTAAAGCCGGTGACGTGATTGCTGAGATCGAAACCGACAAAGCAACAATGGAGGTTGAGGCGGTTGACGAGGGAACTTTGGGAAAAATTTTAGTCGCTGAAGGAACTGAAAATGTTCCTGTTAATTCTTGTATAGCGCTAATTCTCGACAAAGGCGAAGATAAAAAATCTCTCGAAAATTACGCCGCTAAAACTGTCGATATCGCTCCAGAAAAAGAAGAAAAAGTTGTTGTGGCTCCAACTGCCCTTCACCACCAATCAGCAGTCAGCAGCCAACAGCAATCAGTCTTTAAGGCAAGTCCACTAGCAAAGAGGATCGCCAAAGAAGAAGGCGTTTCTCTTTTAGGAATCTCTGGCTCTGGTCCGCATGGCAGAATTATTAAAGAAGATGTTTTGGATTTTATAAATTCTGGCGGAAGCAGAGCAGGTGAGATTCGTCGCAATCCACAAGAATTTTTGGCGGTCAAAAATAACAACATTCGCAAGGTTATTGCGCGCAGACTTCTCGAATCAAAACAGAATGTTCCACATTTTTACTTATCGTGCGAGTTGAAGATTGA
>CAIQBQ010000047.1 GCA_903870105.1 uncultured Alphaproteobacteria bacterium
AACACTGTCGAATTCTTGATGCGGCTCATCGATAAAAATTTTCACCAAATTTTCTTCGAATAAACTGCGGTTAAGGCGATATCTTTTGCTCTTTTGCAATATTGCCGCTGTCAGATAAACTACGCGTTTCAAGCGCCCTATTTCGATTTCCGTTTCATCAAAATGATGTAATGCCGCGCCAAAAATATGATCGAGGTTGATTTGAATATTAGAATAAATCTGCTCCATAAAATCTGAAGTGAGGCGCGAACGCAAATAACGCAGGATAAAATTATTTTTTGTTTCGGATTGAATAATCGGCAACTGCTTAATCTTACCACGCGTGATCTTGGCATATTCCGCTAAATTTATTGGCTTACCAAAACTCACATTAATATCAGCTCCAAGAAGAAGATTTCCTTCAATCTCCAACTCTTCTGCCAGTTGAGTTGGGATTTTTTTAATCAGGCGCGAGATTAATTTTTTGATCTTATTTTCTCCTGGACGAATCGGGTAGTAAGTGATGTTAAGAGGCACCACGTAAGTGTTTATCTCTTTGAAATATTGGCTATAAGAAGTGTTTAGATTCTTTTCTAGCTCGCGCAAAGAATCAGAATTATTGCTTTCAAAAGCTTCGTTGAGGTTCTCACGATAAAGCTGTGACTTCAGTGCCAAAACCGCTGAACCAGTACGCACCGGACCAATTCGATGGGGCGTATAACTCATAAAAGAGCCTTCATTCTTGATTTCTTTGCTTTTGATCATGCCGCCTTCGGGATAGATCATCCAATCATATTCACCGCTGATTAGGTCGTGCAAAATGATGTTATCACGTTTGGAATTTTTAGTCGAAACGGCGCCAACAGAATGTAAAAATTTACCAAGAATTCCTGAATAAAGACTATCATCCGCAAGACATCGAACCTGACGACCAGTGTGTTTGTAGATGAGATAAGGAATAAAAAATGTTTCTGAGCGCGTGAAATGATTAGCGACGAACATCACCGGATGTTGTGGCAATTTTTCTAGACCCTGAACTGAAAATTTCGAACCAAAAACTCTCTCTAAAATCTCCAAAGCGAATGATGTGTAACGAAATGCTTTGGTGGCTTTTTTCATTTTGTGGAGCTGCTAAAATTTATTTTCAAAAACAGCTTCATTTAGATGTTGTAACTCTCTAACTGTTATTTTTTCTTCACCGATTTTGATTTCTTCCTTCACCACAGAAGCAATTTTATAAAGCACTACAGATTTTTTTTCGGCTAATTTTTTTAATTCTTTAACCATCGAAGAATCAACGGCAACAAGATATCTTGCTTGATCTTCACCGAATAAAGTGGCGCTATTCATTTTGGAAAAATCAATTTCGCAACCAAGTTCTCTGCTCGACATCTCAAACAAAGCAACGAGCAAGCCGCCATCAGAAATATCGTGGCAAGCGTTGATTGTTGCGCCCTCGATTAGTTCGCGCACAAATTCAGAATTTTTCTTCTCTTCAATCAAATCAACTTTTGGCGGTTTTTTTTCGCCATCTGTTTTTGAAATTTCGCGCTCGAAAAGTGAGCAAGAAAGATGTCCGACGGTTGCACCAATAACAAAAATCTCATCACCAAGCATTTTAAATTTAGTGCTGCATCTTTTGTTAAAATCTTTAAGCAACCCAACTCCACCAATCGCCGGAGTTGGCTGAATCGCCTTACCATCAGTTTCATTGTAGAGCGAAACATTTCCCGAAACGACTGGATAATCTAAAGCCTTGCAAGCCTCAGTAATTCCCTGAATCGCGCGCACTATTTGCCCCATAATTTCTGGCTTTTGTGGATTGCCGAAATTCAAACAATTTGTAATCGCTAGTGGCTTACCGCCAACTGCAGAAATATTTCTGTAAGTCTCTGCAACCGCCTGTTTAGCGCCTTCAAAAGCATCAGCTTCAACGTAACGTGGAGTGCAATCTGTGGTAATCGCCAAAGCTTTTTCCGTGCCATGAACGCGCACGATAGCAGCATCTCCGCCAGTTTGAATAGTGTCATTCATCACTTGTGAGTCGTACTGCTGATAGATCCATTTTTTTGAAGCTAGGTCAGGAACTTGAAGAAGAATTTTTAAGTGTTCGAGATGCATTAACTTTGTTTTTAGTTCGTAAAATTTGAATGAAATTTTTACGGTTTAGATCTTGAGATCACAAGAAAATTAATTATTTCTTGGGGTCACGATAGCCCATCCCACACGGTATGGCGGCGAGTCAGTAAATTTAATATAAGGCAAAATAATTACTTCTTGCGTCAAGATTTTTGTCGAGATTTTTTTACGAAAACGTTCTGGCAACTGATCTCCCTCTGAAGTTGCATTCCACAACAACACCGCACCCGTCTCTTCAAGTTTTTTTAGATCCCAAACAACATGTGAGCGCGGGGTAGAAAAGAAATTCATATTGCTCGTGAGCCATACATCTCCTGCTACGAAAGCTGTTGGTTGTTGACGCACTTCATTGATTTTTTGCACCAATAACTTGCCGTCGAAATGTCCATATTTGTGCAAACGACTCGCCTGGCTATCGATAAAAACCACAACAGCAATTACGCAAATCACTGCGAATCCGCGATAAAAACGCTTCTGAAAAACTAACGAAATTTTTACTGGAAAGAAATAAAAGAGAGCGATTCCAAACCAACTCCATAAAACCGAGCCCCACATGTCTTTGATGCCACTTCCAGTAAGAAGGGATGGAATTGTCGTTAAAAAAAGGGGCATCAATCCAGCGAAAATCAGAAAGTTTTTTTTGCGCTGATCTTGTTTTAAAAAAGAAGATTCTTTGCGACGCGCCAAAAAAATACCAAGCAAGGAAGCAATAAACTCGCAACTTGATCGAGAATGAAGACAATTGGATTTAGCAGGTGATTGTAAAAATGATAATCGGAAGTAGCACGGCTTTTGGCGTAAGTGAAAGTAACAAAATCATTTTCAATCAACCAAAAAATATGCGGAAGAAGAAGTAATGTTAAAAGAATTCCAAAAATGTATGGAGGGATAGTAATTAAGGTTTGGCGCAAATTTTTGTCGTAAAGAAATAACAAAAATATTCCGCCAAAAAGCATCGCGGCATAATATTTTGCGAGCATGGCGAGAGCAGCGAATATCGAAAGAATCAGCCAGTTTTTTAAGCGATCAGGATTTTTTGTAACCTTCCAAGCATAAAGCGTAACCCAAGCCCAGAGAGGCAGTAATGCGATATTCGCGTTAAATTCAGTTGAGGTAAAGTTGTAATAAAAAATACATTCAAGCAGCAAAATCGACATTAAGGCTTGCTGACGCGAGAGGAAATCTTTCGCCAATTCCCATGTTGCGATGAAAGTCAGAGCCAAACAAATTTGCGCTAAAAAATAAACCGCCCACATCTGCTCGGGGAAAATTTTCATCATACCTTCCGCCATCCAAGCTGAAAGTGGCGGATGTTTTATGTAGCCAAGTTGCCACTCATGTCCCCAGGCAATCGCCTCGATGGAATCGAGAGGAATATTGTAACGAAATAAAGTTGGCAGCAGAGTCCAAATAAAAACATGAACTGCGACGAAGAGGTAAAAATAAAGGCTGTAGCGCTGATTTTGTTCTGACATTTTATTTTAAAACTAGTTTCACCATGAGTTTGCCAAGGGCTTAACTAACATGCTTAAATAAGCTCAATATGACCTACAATCCAAATTTATTGAAGCTGACCCTCTCTTCAATTTTAAACAAAATCTCCGAGAATTTTTCTGAGATAAGGCTTTTTATAAACCCTTTTTTTACCGAGATTTGCAAGATCTTAACATCACTACCAAACTTCTCTTTCATCTTGCTGCGCATGTCACAAATCGCGTCGACTAAACCGAGTTGTGCGGCTTTTTTTCCTGACCAAAAAGCGCCGGTAAAAAGTTTTTCTTCCGATTCTTGCAACTTGCCCTGACGCCTTGAACTGACAAGATCTTTAAAGCCTTCAAAAATATCGCGCTGCGCTTCTTTTAAGATCACGACACTTTCATGATCTTCCGGCAAAAAAGGATCAAGAATCGCTTTATTTTTTCCCTCCGCATGAACACGGCGATCGACGCCGATTTTCTTAATCAGATCAACAAAACCAAAGCTCGAAAAAATCACACCAATCGAGCCAATAATCGAAGAGTTGTGCGCATAAATTTCGTCACCAGCAAGAAGAAGCCAATATCCACCTGATGCCGCAACATCTTGTGCAAAAGTATAAACAGGAATTTTTTTTTCGGTACTAAGCTCGCGGATGTAGTTGTAAATCAATTCTGATTGAACCGGAGAGCCCCCTGGTGAGTTAATATTCAACGCCACAGCTTTTACCTTTTTCATTTCAAAAGCGCGTAGCAAAAGCGGTTCAATATTCTGCATATTCAAGCCAGATTCTAGTTTAGAATCTTTACCAATGACGCCCTGAAGGTTAACGCAAGCCACGATTGGACGACCTTTACAGCAGAAAACTTTTTTAAAAAAACTGCTAACTAAACAGTTATAAATCTTGCACTTGCTCATTTTTATGCTGATTGAAAATTGAAAAATTCTTTAGCTGCAACTCACCATTCAGAGCCTTTCCGAGATAGTTCAAAAAACAAAAAGCGATGAATATAGAGAGGATGGCAATAAGAGAAAGCCATAAGCCTTTCGCTCCGATGGTTTTCATAATTACGCCGGTGACTAAAAGTCCAAATATGTTACCGATCAGACTTATCCGTGAAAAAGCGCTGTTCACAGCCAGGCGCTGCGTGGGTTTGTATTTTTCATTAATCAACACAAACGCCGGAAGTTTTATTCCAGAAAGACAGCCAAACATCAAAAAAAGTAACAGATAAATTTCCTGCTCATTCTTGTTTATGAGAAGAAGATAAACGCAAATCAAAGACAGTATCGCAAAGAAAATCATTAACAGGCGGCGATTAAGTATGTCGGTAATGTAGCCAATCGGGATGTATAGAATTGTGCCAAATAACAGCACTGATAAAAGCATCGCTGCCTGATCTTGCGGCATGCCAATCTTGATTCCGTAAATGATCAAAAAGGCGCTAGCCGATGACATGGCGTAACTCACCGAGAATCCTGCAAACATAATTTTTGGCGAATTTTTTATGTAGCGCCAAATGCTGATTTTCTTTTCTTCGCGTACTTTTGAATCAAGGCCTTTTAATCTCATCAAAGGTAACATCGATAAAAGATAAAATATTGCTGCGACTAAAAAAGAGGTAAAACTCTCTTTAGTATTCATCAAACCTAAAACAATCGAACCAATCGAATTACCAACCGCCACCAACATAGTACCAAATGAAATCACCATTGCTCGCACATGAGTTGGCGCCAGATCAATCATTATTGTAGCGCGAGTTACGCCACAGGTAAAAAGCGCAGTGCCAAGAACAAAGATGCTTAATATCCACAAGAAATATCCGTAATATTGATAGAGAACAAGTGCGGCAATCGCCGATGCAATAGAGCCAACATAAATGCTATTAACCATTCCAGCCTTGCGTCCAATAGCAGGTAAGAAGCGAGAAAAAATTACTCCGGCGCCAATTTGCGTAGCAGCAGAAAATGAAATCAAAATTTCATTCTTAACATGAAACTCAAGTTTCAATGCAATCAACACCATCATGATTCCATAAGCAACTGCAGCTAAAAAAATCGAAGAATAAATCGCGGCAATATCGCGAATTAAATTCAGACCCCAGTGAAATTTTTCATCCGTCGAAATCTGTTTGTTAGTTGATAAAGGAGCGAATCCCGTGCCGGCAAAATCATGATTTCGAGAAACCGTTTCTTGGTGGGAACGAAATGATATGAGCATTAGTTGTAAAGCTCCCGAATGATTTTGTTGCGTAGAAAATTTTTACTTTTTTTACCGGTGAATTTTGTAATCACCTCTCCATCGCGTGAAATCAAGACAGTGAAAGGAATTCTGCCATCGTAACGAATATTTTTTTTGTGCAAAAACTCGCGAAATCCATCTTTAAAAGCGAGGAAGCGCGGTTGAAAATAAACATCGGAATATTGATTTAGATGTTGATTGAGGCTTGACGAATCTAAATCTCGATCGATCGCCAATGCAATCACTTGCAAATCAGTATTTTGAAACTCGCGAGAAACTTCATTTACAACTTCAAAATTCTCTGCGCAGATTTTGCACCAAGTAGTGTAAAGGTAGAGCAGCACAGGCTTTTCATCATTCTTCTCCAGCTCATCAGCAATCTGTGCCGTGGTCATTGAAAGCGGATCTGCATCGTTAAATCTAATATTGCTTGATGGCGGAATTTGCACATCAGAACGTTCAACATTTTCTACGAAGTAATGCCACAGGGCTAAGCTGATTAATACTCCAGACAAGATTATTAAAAAAAACATTTTAGGCCAAGGTTTAGGATTTTGTTTGGATTTTTGGTATTGCTTAAACAGAATAATTTTCTCTTCAGACATTTTATTTGCACATGTTAATCAAAATTAAAAACCTTAAACTCAAGACGATTCTAGGTGTCCACGCCTGGGAAGAAAATATTAATCGGGAAATTATTATTAACGCAGAAATCGAAACTAATAACCTTAGCTCGTTAAGCAGCGACGATATTAACGACACAATCGATTACGATATTTTAATTCTCAAAATTAAAAACTTGGTCAATTCAAAGAGATTCAAACTCATCGAAAAAATGGCCGCAGAAATCATGCGAGAAATCATGGAAGACGCTCGTATCAGCAGATGTAAATTAGAGATCGATAAAGTTGGCGTGATTGCTGATGTAGATTCATTCTCAGTAACTCTAGAGCAACATGGATAGCGTAACGGCACAGGTTTTAAAGCTCATTGACTCTCAACATAAAATAAAAAAATTCCTGACAATTTCTTGCTACTTATTGATCTTCGGCGGGGTTTTTGTTTATGTTTTTTATGGCTTTAGAAAAAGCAATGCAATCAAGCTAGTTAAGGATCGCGCAGAAAGTCTTAAAGAGTACAAAACTGAGAAAATCATGACTAATCCGCGCATTAAAATTCAGCATGAGGATGGAAATATTTACGATATTCGCGCAAAAAAAGCTCTGCACGAGAATGAGCAAGAAATGATCATGTATGATGTTTTTGCCGAAGGAAAAATAGGCAATATTACAGCAGGAGAATTAGAAATTACTGAGTCAGGAGATCATATGGTTTTCACAAAAAATCCTGTTTTGATTTTGAATCAGACGGAGTAGTAACTTACACCTAACAATATCTTGGTAGTCATTCCTGTAAAAGTTCATCAGCTCAGTTTCGCAAGCGGAAAATTTTAGATAAATTACGCAATCGAATTTTTGAACTCGCGCAAGAAACGAAAAAAGAATGAGATAAAAAATAATTAAAGAGACAGATAATGAGCAATAAATTCGGCGAAATTTTTTCACTAACTACCTGGGGTGAAAGTCATGGCGAAGCAATCGGTTGCGTGGTTGATGGTTGCCCTTCCCTTCTTTCCTTAGACGAAAGCGACATTCAAAAATATCTCGATAAGCGTCGTCCTGGACAGTCTAAGTTCACAACGCAACGCCAAGAAAAAGATAGAGTTAAAATTTTTTCTGGGGTCTTCGAAGGCAAGACCACGGGCACTCCAATCAGTCTGGTAATTTTTAACGAAGACCACAAATCCGGCGATTATTCTGAGATCAAAAACAAGTTTCGTCCGAATCACGCTGACTACGCTTACTTCAAAAAATATGGCATTCGCGATTATCGCGGTGGCGGCAGATCATCAGCGCGTGAAACAGCGATGCGTGTCGCTGCAGGTGCAATTGCTCGTAAAGTTCTTGAGCAAGAAAAAATCGAAATCACCGGCTATTTAACTCAAATCGGCGAGAAAAAAATCGAGCGCTCGCGCCTTGATTTTGCCGAGATCGACAAGAATGACTTTTTTTGTCCCGATGCTATCGCCGCGAAAAACTTTGAAGATTATTTAACTGAAATCAGAAAATCTGGCGACTCTGTCGGTGCTATTATTGAAGTTGTAGCCCGCAACGTTCCTGCTGGTTTTGGCGAACCGATTTATAATAAACTCGACGCTCGTCTTGCTTCGGCAATGATGTCAATCAATGCCGTGAAAGGTGTTGAGATTGGCGACGGCATGAATGCCGCGAACAAAAAAGGTTCAGAGCTTGCTGATGAAATGTTTAGTAAAAATGGCAAAGTTGAATTCGCTTCGAACTATTCTGGCGGCACTTTAGGCGGAATTTCTTCCGGCCAAGATATTGTTGTGCGCTTTGCGGTAAAACCGACGAGCTCAATTTTAATCCCGCGCAGAACCATTGATATCGATGGCAAAAATACCGAGATTATCACCAAAGGTCGTCACGATCCATGCGTCGGAATTCGCGCCGTTCCCGTGGGCGAAGCGATGATGGCCTGCGTTCTTGCCGACTTTCTTCTGCTCCACAAAGCGCGCCAAAACAACACAAACTAGTTATTTTGGAATCTCTTTAGTTGCTGTCTTAGTTTTAAAAAATAAGCCTACATCCCGCTCGAGCGAGCTGCCTGAGCTCATTTAAAAATAATCAAAAACTTATGAAAAAATTTCTTACACTTAGCGCGACTGCGTGTTTGTTAGCTACAACTACTCTTGCTCAGCCTGCTCCTGGTGGTCCTGGTGCTGGTGGTGGACAACAACGTCCTCAAGGTGGAACGCAACAACAAGGTGGTGGATCATCTGGTGGTGGACAACAACGTTCTCAAGGTGGTGGACAAGAACGTCCTCAAGGTGGAATGCAACAACAAGGTGTTGGACAAGACCGTCCTCAAGGTGGTGGACAACAACGTTCTCAAGAACGTCCTCAAGGTGGAATGCAA
>CAIQBQ010000048.1 GCA_903870105.1 uncultured Alphaproteobacteria bacterium
AAGCCGGGTGCGATTACGATTGCAACCAACATGGCCGGGCGCGGAACCGACATCATGCTTGGCGGAAATCCGCAAAGCGAAGAAGATAAAAAAATCGTAATTGCTGCGGGTGGGCTTTACGTTCTTGGCACAGAAAGGCACGAAAGTCGTCGTATCGACAATCAGCTGCGTGGCCGCTCTGGGCGTCAAGGAGATCCGGGAAAGTCTAAATTTTTCCTGTCGCTTGAAGATGATCTAATGCGCATTTTTGGTTCGGAAAAATTGCAGTCTTTGCTCACAACCTTTGGCCTAAAAGAAGACGAAGCAATTTTCCATCCCTGGATTACAAAAACTCTTGCCGGCGCTCAGCACAAGGTTGAAATGCGTAATTACGAAATTAGAAAAAATCTTTTGAAGTATGACGACGTTGTTAACCACCAGCGTAAAAATATTTTTGGATTACGTGGTGAGATTATGGATTCAGAAGATGCGTCACAAAAAATCAAATCTTTTGCAGAGCAAATAAATCAAGAGCTCATCGAAGAATGCATTCCAAAAAATTCCTACGTTGAACAGTGGAATTTAGATCTTTTAGAAAAAGAATTATTTCGTATCTACGGCTTTAGGTCTGACATAAAATCAGAAGCTGCGCGCGAAGGTGTAACTGAAAAAGAAATGCTCGATTTCGTTGAAAAAAATGTTGCTGAGATTTTTGTGCACAAAGACGAAACCTACGGCGCCAACACTGTGCGCCAAGTAGAAAAACAAATTTTCTTATTCACGCTTGATTCAGAATGGAAAGATCACTTGCTGTCACTCGATAAACTGCGTCACGGCATCAACCTTCGCGCCTATGCGCAGAAGGATCCGCTAATAGAATATAAAAAAGACGCCTTTCATTTATTCGAAGAAATGATGCTGAGAATCGAAGAGCAAGTAGTGAGTAGATTGGCTCATGTTCACATTGGCGTTGGCTCGGAAGAGCAGGCTTTGAACCTTACTTTACACGCTCCGAAACAAAAAATGTTTGAGAGTAGAAATGATCCAGCCCTCATTCAAAGTGAGGCAAAACCCGTGGCTTCTTCGACTCCAATTAAGGCAAACATTAATCCACAAGACCGCAATCCGCGCGATCAAAACACTTGGGGCAATGTTGGAAGAAACGAGCCCTGCCCATGCGGAAGTGGGAAAAAATTTAAGCAATGTCACGGACAAAAATAAGATTTTTGCCCGCGAGCAGAAAAGATAAATTTTTTTGGATCAAATAAAATTAAGACTTAGCAAAAGGGGCGCTATTTCAAAAATTGAGAAAAGTTTTGGATTTTTTTATCCGCAACTTTTTTTAACTAAAACAGGGAAGGCGAGATATTTTTTAATGAGTAAATTTAGTTTTTTACAAATCCCTTCAATTTTTTTGAGATATTTTTGGCAAAATATTTATCAGCCTTTAGTCCTTTAAATTAAAGGCTTGACGATGATTTGATTTAAATTGCAATCATGCTTTCAATACCCGGGTATTTCCCTTGTCAAAAATAATCAACCAACTCAATTTCCCAGAAAATCAAATTTCTTAAATGGCACTGCTTCAACTCATTCTTCACAATATCTTTTCGTTTGTATTAATCATTTCAGTGATTGTCTTCATTCACGAATTCGGCCATTTTTTGGTGGCAAGATTCTGTGGCGTTAAGGTTGATGAATTCTCGATTGGCTTTGGTCGCGAGCTGATCGGATTCACCGATAAAAAAGGCACGCGTTGGAAAATTTGTCCAATTCCTTTTGGCGGTTACGTCAAAATGTTTGGAGATAAAAATGGCTCTTCTATTCCAGATGAAGATCTTCTTGCTCAAATGTCTGTAGCAGAGAAAAAAGTTTCTTTTTTAGGCAAAACTGTTTGGCAGCGCATGGCAATTGTGGTTGCAGGGCCGGTCGCGAATTTTTTGCTGACGATTTTTATTTTTACTTTCCTCTTTCGAATTAACGGCTTGAACACTGTTCTTCCAATCATTGACGTAGTTGCAGAAAATAGTGCCGCAGCAGAATCGGGCTTAAAAAAAGGTGACAGAATTTTGTCAATTAACGGCAAAGAAATTTCTGCTTTTGAAGAGGTTCGTGAATTAGTTACGCTTAGTGTCGACAAAGAATTACAGCTAATAATTTTACGTAACGAGGAAGAAATTTCTCTCACAGCCATGCCAAAAATTCAAACAACTAAAAATTTTTTTGGCGAAGAAGTAAAAGTTGGAATGCTTGGAATTGGCGCCTCAAAATCTATTCACCAAGATTTAAATCTTGGTCAAAGTTTTCTTGAGGCCAACAAGGAAACCTACAAAATTTCAATCGCAGTCTTTAAAGCAATCGGCGAATTAATCACGGGCAAGCGCTCTGTTGACGAGCTTAGTGGCCCAATTAAAATGGCGAAATATTCTGGCAAAACTGTTGAAATGGGTTTCACTGTCGTGCTTTGGTTTGCGGCAATGATCTCTCTGAATCTTGGTGTAATGAATCTTCTGCCAATCCCCGTTCTAGATGGCGGCCACTTATTCTTCTATTTAATCGAAGCAATCCGCGGCAAACCGCTCTCACAAAAAATTCAACAAATCAGTTTTAAATTTGGACTAAGCCTTGTCTTAACACTGATGCTTTTCACGATTTTCAACGATGTTAGGCAGATTGCAGGAGGGATGTAAGATGAAGGATAGTCTTCATCTTCACACAGTAAAAATTAATCTTTGTGTTTTATTTGCTGATTTGTTTCAGTCGCAAGCCCTAGAACAAAAAAGTTTTAAGGCTGGTTGCTGACATGCAAAAACAATAATAAATCTTACAGCTTAACCCAAATCCGTTATTAGATCTTTATGAAAAATACCCCTACTTCAGTAGCATCTCCTGCCGCGCAAGAAGCTTTGGATTTACAACTAATCGAGGCCGTAATAAATCCTCGTGGAGAAGCTCAGTATGAAAATGAATTAACCCAAGCCGTTGATAGATTATTGGCTCAAGGAGCTGATGTTAACGCAGCAGCATCTAATGGCGCCACGGCTTTGATGATTGCTGCTCTAAATGGCCACACAGAAATCGTTGCTAAATTATTGGATCGAGGAGCTGATGTTGACGCGGCAGCATCTAATGGCGCCACGGCTTTGATGATTGCTGCTCAAAATGGCCACAC
>CAIQBQ010000049.1 GCA_903870105.1 uncultured Alphaproteobacteria bacterium
AATCATTGATACAAATGTAGTTCCAAATCCAGCGAATTCTTTTTCTAACACTCCTGCTACATGGTCAGTTGCTCTTAACGCAACTTACGGCATCACTAATCCCCAATCAAAAATCAAATCTTCTGGCTGGCTATTTGATTACGGCACCAATGGCACCGTTACCGGCACCAATCAGAACGGCCAAAATGTTGTAATTCTTGCCTCTACAGCAAGCATCCCAGGAGCTACTAACAGCTACGTAAATGGGACAACAACAATAACTGGCGCAATCACTCCAGCAGACGCCCTTTCAATTGACACTAAAGTTGACGACGGAAAATATAGTACCGGTAGAGTTCAGGGTATTAATCCAGGTACCACTTTTGGCGCCGTCACCGCCTCCACCACATGTGGCGTTAGTGCTACCGTTGCCACTGCTCCAACTGCTTACAATACAGCCCAAACTACCAAGAACTGCGCCATTTCTTACCAAGTTGATCTTAACTCTTAATCGAGCTTGAAACTTCTTCAAACCCCGTCACCCGCAAGGGTGGCGGGGTTTTTTATTGCGCCATTTTTTATTCACCTTCTATCAATTCTTTTAATGCTTGTCACTTGTAGTGAAGAACAATCATCTCTTAATTTACTAGATTGCTTCACTCGTAATGACAGAAAAAGGCGCGACTTCTCGGGAAAGAAAAGCAAAGAAACCAAATGAAAAACGACCCAATCGTCACCGCTATAATCAAGTTCTTAGTTCCGATAATCTTCCTTTACGGATTATTTTTTTTAGCGGGATTTTTTGCTGAAGGATTTTTTTCAATCATCTACTCCGCAGTTCTTTTTCTAAGCGGATTTATGGTACTCTCGATCAAATTCTCAGAAAGATTAGCCTCTCTAGCCTGGCTTGAATTCGTATCCTTCTTCATTTCTCTACTGCTGATTTCTTATTTGATTTCCGTGCTGCTTTTAATCACTGATTTGCTTTCGATTTAGCGGCACCAACAAAAGCCTCAAAAATTTTTTTATCCGCTGTCGAGGTATTAAACTCTGGATGCCACTGCACCCCAAGACAAAAAGGGTGATTAGTTTTTTCAATTGCTTCGATAATGCCATCTGAAGCGTGCCCAGATGCTACAAGCCCTAACCCCACCTTTTTTGACGCCTGGTGATGTGAAGAGTTAGTTTTGATTTTTTCTTCGCCAACAATTTTAAAAAGTTGTGAATCTTTGGCTATTTCTACTTCGTGATACGGAGTGCAGTAACTATTAAATCCTTCGACATGACTTTGTTCGTGATCAATAAATTCTCCCTCGTCGAGAAGGTGCTGAAAAACTCCCCCACCGTGCAAAACATTAATCAATTGCATACCATTACAAATTCCAAGAACCGGAGTTTTGGTCTTAAGAAATCTTGATCCAATCTCAAATTCAAATTCCTCGCGAACATCATTTAGCTTCACAGTTGGATGAATTTCTTCTTCGCCGTAGCGCTTCGGATGAATGTCAAAATAACCCCCAACAATCATCAAGCCGTCAAGATTTTCCAAGTAAAAATCGATCAAATTATAATCGTAAGTAAGTATGATTGCAGCGCCTCCAGCCTGATTAATCATCTCAACGTAATTAGTGCGCAGGGCGTAATAGTTTTTTATTGAATATCCATTCGGACAGCCCTCTTTATAGTCGGGTACAATGCCAATTAATGGTCGAGAAATCTTGCTCATTTTGAATTTTCGATTGAGGAAGCAAGGGCGGCAAGCCTTGCGATTAGAGAATAAACTTCGGGAATTTTATTTTTTTCTAAACCAAGCGTGAGTTGATTTTCTTCCAAATTTCTTAAATCAAAAAAATTAGCGCCAGTGGCATTTAAACTGATTTTTTCGTCACGCATTTCGTTGGCACGAAAAAGATTTCCTACAACTTCGCCGCCGATCAAGTAAATCATTGGCTCGGCGATCTTGCCGTCAATTCTGTCGTTAGTTTTAATGCCTTCTTGAATCATTACTTTTTGCGTTCGCACCGAACCCTTCAGCATACTCATTTTATTACGCTCTTTTTTGTTTATTTCCAAAACTTCTTGTCCGGAAAAAACTGGCCAGACCGCAATTCCGTAAGTTCCGTTGTCGGCTTTAATGTAACAGTAAGGATCTCCGTCAATTCCATATTCGGCATATTTTTTACGTAAATTTTCGATCAATTCATCAACATATTCCGCCAACTTTTCAATTCTCTTTTTCTCTTTAAAATTCACGCCATCACAAGAGCGATGCATTGAAGAAATCAGCCAAGGATCGATCCCTAAAATTCCCGCCAATTCTTCCGCAAGCTGATTGTAAATCGTAAAGTGATTTGATTTTGTACGAGAATGCCACCCCATCGCAAGCGCTGGAATTACTGGTGCCGTTGCCTTTGCTAAAATTTCTGGAACACCACTTGTTAAGTCATTATTAAGAACGATCAGATCAGCTTCGCCGATATTTTTTTGTGCCGGATAAACAGCAACTTCACCACCCCCCTCCAGTTCAAAAGAAATCTCGTCGATCACTTCCGGGATCAGCGTACCAATTTTTACTTCGCGCTTTTCCGACAGAATTTCCTGCAGATTTTTAATATTTTGCCAGTAGCGCAAATTGCGAGTGTGACTTTCTGGAATAATTAAAATCTTTTTTGCGGTCGGAAAATATTTCGCCAAAAACTCATCAGCGATTTTTTTTGCCTCTGCTTTTGAATCTTTGGAAAGGTTGTTAAAGCCAGCGGGGAAGCAATTGGTATCAACTGGGGCAATCTTTACTCCATTGTGACGCAAATCGACTGAGTTATAAAAAAG
The DNA here is from genome assembly GCA_903870105.1 of uncultured Alphaproteobacteria bacterium. Lineage (GTDB taxonomy): Bacteria > Pseudomonadota > Alphaproteobacteria > Rickettsiales > UBA1997 > UBA2645. The sequence continues at coordinate 2,809 of CAIQBQ010000049.1, forward strand.
TGGTGGAGTAGCAGTAAATTTTTTTGCAAAAAAATCAGAAATTTTTTCACGATTTTCGGAAATTTTTTGAGCTAGTATTTCAGTTATTTTCTGCATCTCTTATACATTGATTAATGCCAAAAATCTAGACTTCAGAAACTATTCCACAACCCAACCAAAATACCGCGGCTTTCATAAAAAGGAGCATTGCCACTTAATCTTTTAACGTAACCAAATTGCAATGCGCTGTCTTTGTTGAGATGATACATCAAAGAAAATGTGGCCATGTTGTTAGCATTTTTTGCCGCATCAAATGTACCGAAATTTGTATTGCTGTTATTGCTCTTGTCAGCAGCGCGCACAAGATTCCAGGTGATGTTATCTTGAAATAAAAATGAGAAATCCTGATTGATTTTAAAACCGCTCAAAAAGGCAAATCGCGCTTCGTCAAAAGGATTGCTGAATCTTCTGCGGTAAGCAAATTCGGCGCGCGCGAAGTAAGGAGCTTCGTTGCGCGTAATCACATTCACTAATCGATCCGACATGTTGTAAGCGAACAAAAATCGTAGCTCGTAATCGGGCTGCTGCTGCATTAATCCAAGATATTTATTTTCGTTATAAATGCCCGGAAGTTTGAAGGCGTTATGCATTATTATCCCCAACTTTTCGTGACTAAAAAATTTGTAACGATTGAAAAATTCGAGTGAGTTAATTGCGTAAGCATCGCGGTAATTTATACTTTTTGAATCAATACGGCTAAGTTGAGTAATCGCCCCAACCGACATTTTATTCGACAAAGGTTTTTCGATAAAACTATTCAAAATTTGCTTCTCTACTTTATTGCCAAATGCACTTCCACCGGTGTCTGAGAGGGTATTGAACATCTGCAAATTATTTTCTGCGGCAGAAGAATTTTGAGCGAAAAAAAGCAGCGCGCAAAATCCAAATAATAATTTTTTCATGTTTTTAATGTTGATCTAAACCCTGGTTAACGCGATCGGGAAAGATTTTTTGCAGAATAAGATAAAAAATAATTCCCGAAGAAATTCCCGCGAGAAGATCTATTTTTAGTGTGAAGAAAATCACCGAAATAATAACAATAAAATCCACTTTGTTTTTTCTGAAAACCTGAACAAAAAGCTGCAGATTAATCATCTCCCAGCCAATCATAATAAGCATCCCAGCCAATAAGGAGGTTGGAATAAATTTTAAATAGTCACAAAAAACTGTAATCATTACGAGCAGACAAAACCCGTGAAAAAAATTCGACCATTTGTTGCTCGCGCCGTATTTAACATTCGCAGTACTGCGCACGATTTCGGCAATCATTGGCAGCCCACCAAATAATCCACAAATCAAGTTACCAAAACCAACTCCGCGCAAATCTTTTTTTAAATCGGCGCAACGTTTTTCTGGATCAATTTTGTCGATAGCAATCGCCGATAAAACTGTTTCTAAACTACCAACTGCAAAGATTGAAAAAACTGCGAAGAAAAATTCTGCTGAGAAAAATTTACCAAAATTTGGCAAAGAAAATGCGCTACTCAAATTATTTGGAATTTCGATGAAGTCAGTATTCACGTAGCTTGCCATAATCGAGCCAAGAGTTATTGCGATGAGATAAACTGGAACAAAACGAAAATATGAAAATTTTTCGAGAAATTTTTTCCAAAGAAAAATAAAAATTATCGCGCCGACGCCAATTGAGAATGTTTCGATTTTAATGTTAAAAAATGCATTTGGAATATTTGCGACCAACTCAATTAATCCAACTTTTGGCGCCTTGAAGCCACAGAGAACAAAGATTTGTTTAATAGTCACGATTAGGCCAATCGACATCATCATGCCACGAATAATGCTTTCGGGAAATTTTCGCATGATCACCGGTGCTCTGCTAAAAGAAATTACAAGCTGAAATAGAGCGGCACAAACAATCGCTGCGAGCGTATATTTGTAACCAAGAATGGCATCGCCCCGCCCGAGTTTTTCGACCGCGTCTAAAATCACGACAATCATTCCAGCTGCTGGTCCATTGATTGTAAGGTGAGATCCGCTGATTTGTGAAACCAGAATTCCACCGACAATAGCCGTAAAAATTCCTGACAAAACCGGAAAGCCCGAAGCAAGAGAAATCGCAACACAAAGAGGCAGAGCAATGAACGAAACGAGTAATCCTGAAACAAAATTATTAGACGTCATATTGCCTGAAAAAGTTAGTTAGATCGGAAATAAAGAAGCTCATCGCGATTGAAATCAGCACTGCGAGAATAATGGCTAAGCGCATCGTTAGGGGTATCGGCTTCAAGCTTATCTTCGCTACTTTCTTGCCGAAGAAGGCGGCTTTTACGATCGGATAAATGTAGCAAATATTGATCAGACTTCCGCTGACGAGAAAAATTAGCGCGGCGTAGTGATGCGCTTGAAATTCTGAGATCAGCATGTCGTCCTTGCCGAAAGATCCTGGTAGAAAGGGAAGCCCGATTATTGAGGCGCCACAAAAAGCGAGAAGCGCAATCCAGAATTTTAAATGTGGCGCAAGCCTTGTTGCTTCAGTTGTGCTATGCGTTCGATAAACCGTACTAAAAATTCCCGCGATGTAAAACAGCGCAACTTTGCAGAACGAATGAGAAATGATGTGCAGAGTCGCGCCCATGATCGCCAAGGGCGTGCCAATCATGATCGAAGATAGAATGTAAGAGAGCTGACTGATTGTTGAGTAGGCAAATCTTTTCTTAACGTGAGTGGTTTGTAAGGCGCGATAAGCAGCGTAGATCGCAGTTATGCCGCATAAATAAAAGATCCATCCGCCGGTGAAAAAACTCGAGGTGAGGTGTTGAATTTCTTTTAGGCCAAAGATGTAAACGACAATTTTAATCATCGCGACCGATCCGGATTTTACTGCCGCTACCGAGTGAAGAAGAGCACTTACTGGAGTTGGCGCAACCACGGCGCGCGTGATCCAACTGTGAAAAGGTAACACACAATTTTTGGCAATTCCAAAAACAAAAAGTGCAAGTAAGCAAGCCGCGAAAGTGTCGTGCGAAGTAAGGTAGGAATTTTTCTTAAACGCGAAATCAACGTTACCATTAAAGTGCCAAAGCAAAATAATTGCCGGCAAAATTAGCAAAAGAGAGCTGCCAATCTGAGTAATTAAATAAAGCCTTAACGCCTTCAAAGTGCCCTTGCTGACGCGCTGAATAATTAGCGGCGCGGTAAATAAAATTAGCAGAATATAAAAGATGAAGAGCGTCCAAAGATCAGCGGCGTAACCATTTCCGTACACCGCAAACATTGAGAGCGAGAGGTATTTGAAAAAGTCAGCAATCTTGTAGCGCTTAATATTTAAACGCGTGTAAGAACAGCAATAAAGATTGGTAAGCAGCCATACAATGCTGACAAGAATTCCGAAGAAGTAGGAATAAATATCGCACATAAATTTGATCGTAATGAAGCCAAAATCGATTACGTAAATCTTGTCCGAAATCGGCAGAGAAATCGCGAGCTCAAGCGCAATAATAGTGAGAAAGAGAATAAGGGCATCGTGCAGCCTGACATAGCGCTTGGGGAAGGTTGCGCTGAAAAGCTCAACTAGCGGCAAAATGATTAGCAGGGAAAGGTTCCAAATCATTGGCGACGTTTAAATTATTAAAACGTCGCAGAGAGTTCTTGGCCGAGCTTAAGTCTTCATTAAGCAGAATAATTTTCCTGGATGATCCCGCCTGATTGGCTACGAATATTGAGACCTTCAATTTCAGTGTCATTTCCAGGCGAAAGTGGAATCCCTCCAGTTTTAAACAAAAACCACTCTAACTGAATTTTTTCCGCCCACCGACTCAAAGAAAATCTTACCCGAATGCAAAGCAATTATTTTTTTGGCGATTGAGAGCCCCAAACCACACCCACTGTGATCTTTAGAGTTTTTCGCGCGGTAAAAATTATCGAATATTCTAGCAATTTCTTGTTCGGAAATTTCTTTACCGATGCTGGTAATGCGCAAAGTTTTTTCTAAAATCTCGACATCAATTTCAGTATTTTCAAAGCTGTATTTAATCGCATTGTCGAACAAATTTTTTATTAAGATTTCGACGTAAAATTTATTCGCTTTGATCTCATTATTTTTATTCGCGCAGTGAAATTTTACTTCTCTATCCTCGCTTAAAATCAGAGCCCGAGACACTTCAACAAGATTAAATCTTTCTTTGGGAAAGTTTTTGTCGTCAACTTCTAAGCGAGAAAGAATCAGTAATTGCTCAACTAAATGCGCAGAGCGGTCAATCCCAGCGAGCAAATCTTTTAAATATTCCGCATGTTTTTCTGGATGTTTTCCACTGGCCAGAATCTGCGCCTGAAGCTTAATTGCAGCTAGCGGGGTATTGAGTTCGTGCGCAGCATAATCAGCAAATCTTCGCTCGGAATCCATCGATTCAGAGAGTCGCAAAAGCAGCGAATTAAATGATTTTAAAAATGGCCGCAGCTCAGTTGGAGCTTGCGGATTTTTAAAATGTTTTAAAGTTGTTCCGGAAATTTCTTCAATGCGCAAAGCTAATAAATTCAAAGGCTCTAACTCTTTTTTTACTGTCGAAAAAATAATCAAAAAAAGTGGAATAAAAAAAATTAGCAGTGGAGCAAGTAGCGAAAAAATAATCTCACGAATCAGCTGATTTCTAATGCTGCCTTTTTCCAAAACCAAAATTCTAATCTGAGATTTTTCGTCGAAAAAAGAAAAGCTGCGCCATTTAGTTTCGCCCACAACAATGTCTTGAAAGCCTTCAAGATCTGGCTCAGCGAGCTTAAGACTTTCTCCAGAATTGTAGATTATTTTGTCTTTCTTCCAGGCTTGCGCGTGAATTTTGTACTCAAACTGATTGAGAATTTTTTGCTGCAATTCCGCATCTAAATTTGCGCTGTGCTCAACGAAAGAATCATGCTGCACAACGCCGAAAATTAATTTTGCCGACTTAATTAAATCAGCATCCAGAACTTCGCTAATTTCTTTTTTGGTGTTTAGAAAGCTGACGAAGTAAATAGCCACAAGAGCTATGGCAATAAGGCCTGATAGCTTAGCAATTAAATTTGTTTTGATCGATCTTTTCATCCAATTAAATAACCAACTCCGCGCAGGGTTTTAATAAAATTCTGTCCGATTTTTTTACGCAAATAGTGAATGTGAACTTCGATTGTATTGCTTTCAATGGCATCGTCCCAACTGTAAAGCAAATCTTCTAAGCGTGACTTGGAAACTGTTTTTCCAATATTTTCCAAAAGCATTTTTAGGATTGCGAATTCTTTTGGCGAGAGATCTAGCGCCTCTCCAGCCTTACTCACTGAATGATTTGCGGGATTAAGTTTAATATCGTCGTAACTAAAAATTGGCTCAGCAATTCCTTTGCTTCTACGTGTAAGTGAGCGAATTCGTGCAAGCAATTCTGCAAGATCAAATGGTTTTGTAAGGTAGTCATCTGCGCCAAAATCTAAACCTTCGATCTTCTGCAAAATGGCGCTGCGTGCAGTTAGAATTAAGACTGGAATAGGATTTTTTTCAGCGCGTAATTTTTTTAAAACTTCTAATCCGGACTTGTCAGGAAGATTAATGTCGAGAATGACAATCTCAAATGAAGCCGTAGCCAGAGCGCTTTCGCAGGATTCGCCGTCAGTCACCAAATCAACAACATTATTCTCATTTTCGAGGGCATTTTTGATTGCCTTGCCAAGCATTGGATCATCTTCAACAACTAAAATTCGCATTGGAAAAACCTCTAAAAAACTGAATTTTGGCCTCGAGGCCAAAATCTTAGGAAAACACCTGCGCATTCAACAAGGCCAATGCTTAAGAGGAGCTTAAATTTTGGGCAAAAAAATTGAAAAACTTGGTCTCGACTTCGCTCGAATAACGAAATTATTTTGCTCGAATGACAGAAATTTTTTTGTCTCTTTTTTTAATCAGCCACAACCAGATTCCAGTTATTGAAAAAAGCAGCGGCAAGAATCCGACGAGAAAAACTTCGATCTTGGAAGATAGTCCAAGCACAGCGCCTTCGTGAATTGCGTGCCAGATTTTATTTGAGCTCGGCTCTTTAAAATAAATTAAGTAAATGCCCGTAATGCTTGTGAGAGTAAGCGGGATCAAAAACCAAAAACCTACCGCTCCGTGCAGGCCGCGATGAAATTGCCTGCCCTTTGCAGCAAATTTAAAAGTGAAGGCCTGACGTGAGAATTTTTGCTTAGGCCACCAAATTACCAATCCACTGACGCACATGAAGAGCATTACGACACCAAAAATTCCGACAATGTTTTTGCCAATTTCTTTGGGCAACAAAAGGTTCTCGTGAAATTTTTTTACGATTTTAAAAAAGTTTTTATCTGGATTTCTGATTTCTAAAACATCGAGCGAGACTGGATCTAGCAAGACTTCAATCCATTCTTTCTTCTCGCCATTTTTACTAAAACGCAGACTTGCGGCAGCAGAAATTTTTACTGACTGAAAAACAAATTCCGGCGGTGCAATTTTTTTTCCCGCCTCAATTAACAAAATCTCTTCGGCTTTTTGTCCTTTAGAAAAATTATAATTTTTACGCAAAATCGCGTCAGAAATTTCGCGCTGAAAAACTAAAGCCGCACCGGTTAAACCCTGTAAAATCAAGGGAATGCAAAGCGCTAAAGCAAAATAAAGATGGAGTTTTTTAAAGAATCTTTTCAAGAATTATTTGATTTTATAATAAAAACAATGTTCGGCAGGCCCATCTGCTGCAAGGCAGCAAACGGATGACTAACTTTCCCGCAATTAACATTTAAATCGGTGGGCAATAGCAAATGAATTGCGGGCATTTCTTTTTTGCTGCTGTTTTTGAATCCTTGGGAAGGTTATTAAAAGCGACGGAGAGGCTCTTGGTTTTAAACGGCGCGATCTTTATCTCATTGCGATGCAGATCAACTGAAAATTTCTCTTAGAAAATTTAATACTGAACTCTCGACGTTATTTCAATAAATCTGACGTCTCAACAACCCGACTAAAAATCCGTAATCAAAGCAGCTTTGAATGCTCTTGGCGAGCCAGGTAGAATGTTAGCAGAATTGTGTGCAGTTTGCGCGTAGCCAAGATCAAAAATATTTTCGACATTTATCTGCAGGCGGCGCGAAGGGCTGATTTTGTAGTAAACTGCGCCATCAAATCTAGTGAAGCCTTTTAGCCTTACTGAGTTATTAGCATCGGCGAATTGGTCGGATTGGCTAACAATCCCAAGGCCACTAGACCAGGCCGAGGTGAAGTCGTATTTATTCCAAAGCGCGAAAGTGTTGTGCGGCACGAGAGCAACTTTTCTACCCGCGACATAGTTTTTTGTGGCATTAGTAACGACGGCTTCTTGGAAAGCGTAGCTAGCAATCGCTTGCCATTTCTCAGTTATTTTTCCGGCTGCGGCGAACTCAATGCCCCTGGTTCGCGATTGGCCGGTGAGCACCGAATATCCCGAACCACTTGGATCAGGAGCTGGGGTATTGCTGCGATCAAGTTGGTAGAGAGCGGTAGATAAATTCAGCCTTGGATTAACGTCCCACTTGGCGCCAACCTCATAATTGTCGATTTTCTCCGGCTGCAAAGAATTGGTTGTAACACTCAAACTATCAAATTGATCGCCAGAGCTTGGCAAATAAGTGACGCCGTAACTTGCGTAAAGCGAAACTGATTTTTGTGGCTTCACCACCAAGCCTGCGCGCGGTGAAATCATGGTGTCGACACGCTCAAAATTTTGATTATTTACTTTGTCTTTAAGCTTAACTTCAAAACGATCCAGGCGCAATCCTGCGGTTAATTGCACGTAGTCGTTAATCTCGGCCTGATCTTGCAAATAGCCGGCAAAAACACGGACGTCGGATTTGTTGCTAGTGGCAATAGTGTTGTAAGTAATGGATTCGTAGCTGATTGGATTGCTGAGCGATACATTTGAGCTAGCTGTTCCGGTGCTGTCAAAAATTCCGTTATTTCTAACTTTGGTAGATTGCTGAGTGGTGATTTCAGTGCCAAATAAAGCAGTGTGTTTGACTGATCCGGTTTCGAATTTTTTAATTAAATCAGTTTGGTTGGTAAAGCTCTCGCGCTCGGTTTTGGCTTGATAAGCAGTAATTGCCAGACTGCTTCCACTTATCGCTCCTGGCACAGAATTGCGGTAAAATTTATGAATATTGCTGTAACGAGCATTATTTTTTAGCTGCAATGTAGCATCGAAATCGTGAGTAATAATGCCGTAGAAAGAGTTGTTTTTGCTATTCGATTTATTCTCGTTTGGATAGCCAAAAGCAGCTGAAGGACTGGTTTTGTAAGGCGCGCCATTTTGCGCAGGAATGCCGCGATCAACAGTGCGAGCATCGTCAAAATGCTCGTAACCAACTTGCAAATTAGTATCTTCGCCAAGCTCAACAGACGCGGTTGGATTAAAGCCGTAGCGCTCAAGTCCCGCGTAATCACGGTAGCTGTTAGATTTTTGATACATTGAATTTAAGCGCAGCGAGAATTTTTCATTCACGCGATCGCCAAGATCAATTTCGGCGCGACGATCTTCATAAGAGCCGCCAGAAATTACTAATCTGCGCTTTTGCAAACCATCGGCTTTTTTTGAAATTCGGTTAATCAAGCCGCCCGGACTTCCTCTTCCAAAGGCTAGAGCGTTTGGACCTTTCAGAAACTCAACGCGATCGGTGTTGTAAAAATCACGAATATATTCCGAGTCGTCACGTGCGCCGTCGATGAAAAAATTGGAAGTAGTGCCGTTATTGCCATTGGTCATGCCGCGAATGGTTACCTGGTCGCGATGCCCCTCGCCCATTTGCACATTAACGCCTGGAACATAACGCGCGGCCTCTTCCATTTTGGTAATATTTTGGTCACGAATTTGCTCTTGGGTTACCACTGAAATTGATTGCGGAGTGTCTAGCAAAGGCGTTTCCACTCTCATCGAGCTGCTGCTTGATCCGGTTTTATAACCATCAACCCTACCTTCTTTTTCAGCGGTAGCGGTAACTACAACGCTCGGCAATGTTGCGGCTGTTTTAGGCTTTAATTCCTTTGCCCAAGATTGATTAGCAATGAGAGACAATGAAAGCAAAGACGCAAAAATTTTACTGCTACGCATAAATTCAGATTCAATTCTTAATAATTCATTTCGGCTCAGTGATGAATCCAATGTTCGATAGCCCAACGCGCTGCAAGGCTGCAAGCAGGTGGCTAACTTTACCGTAATTAACATTTACGTCAGCGCGCAGATGAATTTGTTGTTTTGGATTTTTTTTCGCCAAAATTTTTAACTGCGCTTCGAGCGCGCCAACAGAGACTTCTTCGTCGTTTAAAAAATATTTTCCGTCTGATTTTACGGAGATTGTTACCGTTTTTTCTTCACTAATTTGCGCTGCGCTTTCCGCCGGCAAATCAAGTTTGATCACGCTATTTAGCATCGGCGCAGTGACTAAAAAAATTACCAAGAGCACAAGCATTACGTCGACTAGGGGCGTCATGTTTATTTCAGAGAGTGGAGCCTGAAGCTCTTCGCGCTCGAAGTTATTTCGCATCATTCGACAAATAAACGGTGAGCTGCTCAGCAACATGGCGAAGATTTTGCACCAAAAGACGATTGAGACGAACAAAAGTGTTGTAGGCGAGAACCGCTGGAATTGCGGCGAATAAGCCGATTGCAGTTGCAACCAAGGCCTCACCCATTGGGCCGGCAACGGCGGAAAGTCCGGCATTTCCTTGTGCCGAGATGCTTTGCAGCGCATTGTAAATTCCCCAAACAGTTCCAAATAATCCGATGAATGGCGCGGAAGATCCGATTGAGGCGAGAGCTGTTAAACCCTTGTCAAGCCATGAGCGAGTTTCATCCAAAACTTGCAGCAAATGCATTGTAAGGATTTCTTTTTTTGCTTCATGTCCGAGATATTGAGGCAAAACTTTTTCTAAATTTTTTACTTCGGTGATTAAAAAATTTACTGCACCTTCAACTGTTTTTAAATTTTCGCTTCCGACTAAATTTTTAGTGGGCCAATTCTGAATTTTTACGTGCTCAGCGTAGAATTTTTTGTAAGCCAAATATTCGCGGCGAAGCAAAAGACCTTTCCAAAAAATAATGTACCAACTGACAAAGGACATTGCGATTAGTAGCAAAAAAACCGCGATTAAAACTGCATTGCCTTGCGCGAAAGCGTGAATGAAATCCATTTTATTTTAAGTAATTGTAAAACTTTCGCCGGTTGAGCGCAGTCGAAACCAAGAAAGTTTGGCGCTGATTTTTCTTGGTTTCGACTGCGCTCAACCAGCGAAGAAATGTGATTAACGAGTTTAAATAATTTTAAATTCAACCGGAACGACCACAGAAGCCTCAACCGACCTACCCTTGCTGCGCGCGGGAATAAATTTCCACTGCTTCACGGCGTCAAGCGCTGCCTCGTCTAAATCGTGCGAGCCACTTGAATGAGAAACTTGAACCGAGGCAGGAGTGCCATCCACTTTAACCAAAACGCTCAACAAAACTTTCCCCTGAGCGCCTTTGCGCCTTGCCAAGGCGGGATAATAAGGCGCGGGATTATTTAAATATTCTGCGTTAAAAACTGGCTCGCTTTCTGCCGCTCTGGTTGCAATAGCGTTTGGATCAATTCGACCGGAAGTTTCTTTTCCAGCAACTTTTGATTCTTTGCCCTCAAGTTTTTCTTCTTTGCTCTGCTTCTGTTTAAGGGCATTTTCACGCTCAAAATTCAACACAGACTTCTCACGAGAAAGATTTTCATTCTTTCTCTCATTTGCTGACGGCGCAACAAAACTCACTTGAATTGCCTGTTGGTTAATAACCATCGGATCAGATGGCATTAAAGACCAAGCGACTAATCCTCCGTGCACAAAACCTGCAGCAACCAGAGCAATAATGTGCGATTTTTTGTAACTCGAAATAATCATTTTTACTTATTTTTGATTTTCTGAGCTAGCGAGAATAATTATCATCTAACTGATAGTCTATATCAAAATTGATTATTTTGCGAGATGCCCCGGATATCTTTATAAGAAAAAAATCGCAGAAATCGGATCGCGACTGTCTTCAAAAATTTCTGCGGAGCTGCGAACTCACTTAGTAATCGATTGAAGCGACGAATAAGGGCTTAATACTTTCTATTTTCTGCCCCGAACACTCTAAACAGATAGACAGATATCTTCTCAAAAAAGTTCAAAAAACTAGATAGATTTGTTGTCGAAAAAGTGGCCGATATTGGAACGCAAGCTGTCTTGTGCGGCCAGCTAGTAGAAATCAAAGCAGCAGCAAGCTTTGAAAATTCGTGATAAATTTTTTGCTTCGCACCTCGCTAAAGCGATGAAAAATCCATGAAGTTTTTACTCGATCTGAAGCGAGGTCAGCTTCAAAAAGAGAGTTTGTAGATTCAATATTGGCAGCAACAAATCTTGTCCCTAAAAAATTGCGACATCAGAAAAGTAAAGATGATTCTTAAATCGCGAGATAATTTTGATTTTAGATTTTTGCCCCTAAGAAGCGCGCCATGAAAATTTCTAATTATCAAATCGAGCCCTACATCCAAAGCATCGCGCAAGAAAAAATTGCTGGCTGTTTGCTGTTTGGGCCAGAAACCGCACTTGTCAATTATCGCCTCAATCTGATCGCAAAAAAAATTGCGCCAAATTTATCCGATCCATTCTTGGTTGCTAATATTAGCAAAGAAAAATTAGTCGAAGATAAGGCTATTTTGGCTGATGAGTTTTTTTCTTACTCAATGCTCGGCGGCAGAAAATTAATTTTGATTCGCGATGCTGAAGCTCAAGCTGTAGGGGCTTTGAAGATCCTTTTTTCCGATCGGGATTTCGCAAAAAAGAGCGATAATTTTATTTTGATTCAAGGTGGAGATCTCGATAAATCCTCAGCTCTACGTAAGCTTTGCGAAGAAAATTCACACTTCGCTGCGATCGCATGTTACGAGGATGACGAACGTGTGATAAAAAAATTTATCGCCGATGAGCTCTTGCGCCACAAGGTTAAATTCAATTTAGATGTTACATTAATTCTCTTCAAAAAATTTGGGAAAAATCGCCAAATTATTTTGGCGGAGCTTGAAAAAATTTTAGTTTTTTTAGGCGAAGAAAAAAATCTTACTGTCGAGCTGGTCAATAAAATAAGCGCTTCCGAAGCTGATATTTCCACCGATGAATTCGTCGAAAATTTTGCGGCGCAAAAATTTGATTCAGCCTTAATCGCCGCCGAAAAGCTTTTTCGCGACGGATTTGAAGCGGTCACATTAGTTCGATTTTTGTCGAATTATTTACAAAAACTTTACCAAGCCCGCATGGAGATTGATTCCGACGGAATTATTTTTGACGAAGCAGTAAAGAATCAGCGCTTATTTTTTAAAGCTGAGGCGGGATTTCGTTTAGCGCTAAAAAATCTACCGAAAGTCTTTTTGATAGAAAAATTGTCCGATTTACAACAATTAGAAATTAAGATGAAGAGTGGCGCTTTACCTTCGAAGCTTCTGCTTACTGCATTCGTACAAAATTTTATTCAGAATTAATTCCAGATCCAAGAAAATTTACTTTGCCTGCTTGACAACAAAAATTTGGTTCGTACGTTGCGCCCCCTCTTTTGTTTTAGAGATCTGATGTCTGTCTTTCACGACAGTTCTTTTCCTTCTTTCAAAGTCGTTGTTTTACATCGTAAATAGTCGCGTTTATGTCTCTGTTAAAATCGGGGGCAAAAAACGGAAAATAAGAAAAATAAAGGCGATAGTTTCGTTCGCGAAAACTATCGCTCAAAGTCACGTTAGTGAATTTGAGTTTTTCCTCTTTTATTAGAGGAGAAGTTGTCACTTTGCAGCGAAAGCAAGGTGTTCAACAACAGAAGGATGAGAGTCCTTCTAGTGAGATAGCTATTATCATTATTCTCAACTTGAGAGTTTGATCCTAGCTCAGAACGAACGCTGGCGGTATGCTTAACACATGCAAGTCGAACGGATGTAGCAATACATTAGTGGCAAACGGGTGAGGAATGTAGAGGAATCTTCCCAGCAGTAAGGAATAACTCTGAGAAATCAGTGCTAATGCCATATATCACCGCTTCGGCGGGAAAGATTTATCGCTGTTGGATGAGCCTCTATCGGATTAGCTAGTTGGTGAGGTAATGGCTCACCAAGGCAATGATCCGTAGCTGGTCTGAGAGGATGATCAGCCACACTGGAACTGAGACACGGTCCAGACTCCTACGGGAGGCAGCAGTGGGGAATATTGGACAATGGGCGCAAGCCTGATCCAGCAATACCGCGTGGGTGATGAAGGTCTTCGGATTGTAAAGCCCTTTTAGTAGAGAAGATAATGACGGTATCTACAGAAAAAGCACCGGCAAACTTCGTGCCAGCAGCCGCGGTATTACGAAGGGTGCTAGCGTTGTTCGGAATTATTGGGCGTAAAGCGTACGTAGGCGGCTTTGCAAGTCGATTGTGAAAGCCCTGAGCTCAACTCGGGAATTGCAATCGAAACTGCTTCGCTTGAGTTTGGTGGGGGATAGTGGAATTCCTAGTGTAGGGGTGAAATCCGTAGA
>CAIQBQ010000050.1 GCA_903870105.1 uncultured Alphaproteobacteria bacterium
CGCCTTTTCGCTGATTTTCCCTTTGGTTTTAAGCTGCTTAATCTCTGGTCTGAGCTTCTCTAGATCACTTTCCAGAAAGTACATTTCCTTTAAGGAAAGGTTAATGAAACTCTCCATTAAAAACCCAAAAACCTCGTCCATTTGGAAATCTCCCGTCAGGTACTTACCCCTTCCGTCTAAGCCGTAATGTTGCTTGAGGAGCTCTAAAGCGAATTTTAGAATTACCGTTTCTCTAGTTAGTTCCGCAGTTTCTGGCAAAAGATTCTGTTTGGCGCACAGAAGAAAAAGTTCGCGAGAAAGCTTAAAAATATTTTCGAAGTTACCGCTGGCAGATTTCTGCACGGCATTTATTGCTGCTTCGGTTGGATCCGCACCCTCTTTTTGTGTTGTGAGTACCGCAATTTCCTCTTTTGTTAATTGTTTACTGAAGCGCGGCTTGAAAGTGACGAATAGAGACGGGTTTTGTTGATAGTATTGCAAGTAAAGGGCGCAAGCTGGTTGGCAGAATTGTTGTAACTCTTCCAGTGAAGCTTTTAATTCTCCGCGAGCTAAAATTTCCAAAGGTAGTTTTTCGAAGAATTCAGCAAGCGACGTTGTTAAATTACTCGGGTTAAAAAGAAGGTCGTGAAGAATCTGACTAGTGTCGGTTTCGTGCCGAGTCATTTCGTGAAACAGATTTTGTAAATTATCGCGGGCTTTATCCTTTGTGGCTTCTGGATGTGATTTGAGGCCGGCAAAAAGCGGTCCTCCGTAGTAAAAAATTATTTGGCTCAGAGCAAACTCGTCTTCTTTTTCTTCGATTGCCAATTCCTCTCCAAAGGCTTTGTGTAAAGCGTCGCGGTCAATAAGTGAGTGAATGGTTTTGGTAATTTCGGATAAATTGGGCGTTAATTCTTGTGAGGTAAAAAGACTTTTTAACAGCAACAGTTCAATCGATACGGGATTTGGAATTCGAAGGTGTAACTCACTCAGTTGAGGCCTTGAAAATCCCTTCACTTCCGACAAAAAATCATACGTCAAAAATTCAATTACCGAAGGGTGGCTGTTCATATTTACGCCAAAATTGTCCGACAAATATTTTTTACTTTTGTCGCTGAGCTCTGCTTGTTCGGTAAACAGAACGGATGACTGAATAGTCTCAAGAGCGACGTCTTTTATCCACTCCAGCAGTCCATTTGCTGCGTAATTCGGAAATTTACTTTTCCATTCTGCAAATTTTTCTAATTCTGATGGCATCTGTTACGGGGTCGTTAAGATTTAGTCTGAAGCTTTGGGATAGGTGGCTCGCAAGATTTGGTGAAGAGATTGGATTCTGGATAAATTGGGATGAATGTCGAACTCATCATCGATTTCCAGGGCAGCGCAGAAAGATCTTTTCATGAGCGATCTTAGTTTGTTTATGTTAGATTTTTCCAAGAGTCAGGTGTGATTAAAATTACTTAAATTACTCCGCAGAAGCAATTTAAAAAACTAGTTGAGAAAATTGATAAGAAGTTTGGTTCAAAAGTTCAGCAAAGTCAGATTTACAGAAGAAAATTTCAAAATCTCCGTTTCACGTACATTGAGTTTTGATCACTAATATCAAGGCTTTTGGCACCTCATCTAAAAAAGATTCTCCGCTTTCTCCATTTAAAAATGTTTCTTAGTAAAAATTCTGCCATCTCCTGATTTTAAAAATTTCTCAAACTCAGTGGCTTTGAATTCTTCTTCAAAGGCGATGTAATTTTTAATTTTCCAAGGGAGGAATTTGTTTATGTGGATTGATTTACCCGAATCGTATTCGGTCAATCTGCGTTTTTGATCTGAAGAAGTAGGGCTGATGTAGAAGTCGATCACGATTTTGTTGGCTCTGAAGGATGTGGATGTGGTGCATATTTCTGAGGGTGATCAGAGGTTTTGGGCTTGGAAATCTTTGGGAAAGTCTACTTACGCTTTTTTAGTTACAGCGCGGTCATCCGCTTTTACTAGCTTTACAGTCTTGCCTGTCTTCTGCGCAGTCCAGTCGTACTGTAGCGAAAGCATATGGCGGTTCATGGGATTACGATTAAGAACCGTTCTTCTGCTTTTACAAAGCCACTAGTTACAAGACTTCAGAGGCACTTTTCATGTGAACTGAAAAGTTTGCAACCGATCGATCGGTGGGGCGGATGGAAGGTTTTGGATTTAAGTTAGTTTACTGATTTATACTTAGATTATCTTTCTTAAAAACTCATCACAAGCCGCGTTTAATATCGGATGTCCTAGAGATGTTAAATACCCTTGAAATGACCAAAAATAACAGTCCGGCTCTGTTAGTTTTTGTACTACTTTATTCAAAGATCCTTCATCACTACTCAAAAAGCCTGCTAAAATTTCCAGATCAGTAATAGAGGCAATTTGCAAATTTTCTCCGAATTTTTCTCCATGAATATCTTTTATTTTTGGCAGAAGAACGTGGTTAATATTAAAAATTTCGTCAAAACCAACTATTATCTTCATTATTTTTTTAACATTTTTGAATCTGCTATCTTCGCTTCTCAGTTCATCAAAAATCCTTTCAAAATTATTGAACTGCTTAATGGCTTTGCCTATATGCCCAGACTCTATTTCTTTTTTTATTTTATCCTCTCGGAACAATGTACGAGTCTCTAGATCAAGGATTGTGAGCTTTACCTCGAATAGTATGCATATACTATCTTCAATTATTGCAAAATCAGGGAATCCTTTGACTTCTGTGCCGAGTCGTATGAACAAACTGGGGTCTTTTACTGTAGATAACAATTTCCCAACATAGTGTTCGTAAACATTTCCAAATTCGATCCGGAAGTTATTTTGCTCCTTACCAGAGCTCATTTCTTGATCCGCTAAAATATTAAAAATTCCCGATGTAGCTCTATACAGTAGGTAGATCGGCTGCGGTACGACATATTTTAATCCTTTGATATCAGAGCGCTCCACTTCAATCAAAGGCATCATAAAAAATGGCTCGGGACCATGGATTTCAGAAGACTTATTTATAATTCCTTTCTTTTTGTCGTACTCTGGACCTCTGATATACTCTCTATATTTTTTTGCTTTTCCTGACGAGAGGTTTCTAAAAATTTGTCGATTATAGTCTGTTGCTAAAAGCTTTAATTTTTCTACTTCTATCCTTCGTTCAACTACAGCTCCTGTACTGCTTACCCATTCGCAAAATCCAGATGCTATAAATTCTAAGATTCCGATCCGATGATAAGATTTAAGTTTTGCATCAAAGTCATAATTACACTTAATTTCACTGGGAATTTGAAGAAATAAAAGATGACCACGTCCTATGATTCCATCCATTGAGGGAGGCTGAATCATAAATTGTTTTTGTGCTATACGAGCAAAGTGCGCATTTAACTCAGAAGGTGTCGTAATCTTTTCGTCATATAAATTAGAAACCATGTTATAAGCATCAATGAAGCTAGGA
>CAIQBQ010000051.1 GCA_903870105.1 uncultured Alphaproteobacteria bacterium
ATCAACCAAGGCAAAAATCCGCGTTGCTCAAGCTGCCACGGCTGGAAAGATGGAAGTAAAAGATAGCGATGGTACTACTCCAAAATTCATAATGAGTTCCGCCGGCGAAGTTCTTAATGACTCAGGCATTGCCACTCCACAAATTCGTACGAGCGTCATCAAGCGCAATATTTTACAAAACTTGGATCAGGAAGAGTATGTTCCATCTCCGTTGGATTTAAAAAAAGTTTCGCGAATCAAATCGCTAAGTGATGAAGAAGTTGAGGGATTTAAAACCGAAAATTCCGTAAATGGCGTATACTATCTTTTTACTCAAACCCTAGCTGCCAATCAAAAATTCCGTCTACTTTCTGCCGATGCTGCAGAAAATTTCGTGGGATTGAAAGGCGATGCTAGTGGCGTCGCAATTGAAAAAGGTAACGATGGTTTTTTCTACGCCACCTCAACAACTCAACGCGAGTTATCTTACGTAACAAAGGCTGTTCATCCTGGATCGCATAGAACTGCCTATGCTGCAATTCCAACAAATCATCCGATTAGAGAAATTATTGATGAATATAAAAATGCTGAACAAGGCTACTCAGATCTCGCTTTAAAGGAAAAAGAAAATGTGGGTTATGACGAATCAGATCATCGCTGCTCAATGGAAAAAATGTTCGCGGAAAGATCGGGAGTCTGTCGTCACAGAGTTGCAGCTGTGGAATACAAAATTACAAAAAAAGGAATCGATCCAGAAAGTTTTAGATCGGTAAAAATCAACAATAATCACGTTGTTCTGGAAATAAAATATGAGGGCAAATGGATCTTGGTTGATTTGGGTGGAGGAAGCGTAGAAATTGTCGATGCTGTAGATTGCGTCTACACTGCTGCGAAAGTTGTGGAGCAAGAGCGAGTTCTCGAAGAAAAAACATTGAAAGATTTGTTGATGTCGGAGTCGCTTGAGTCTTTCGCGTCAGAAGATGAGTCAGCTAAAGAATTAGACGAAGAATTCGTGATAATAGCTGGAATAGAGCAAAAAGAAAAAAGCGCTCGTCAGAAAATGATTGAAAAGCTTTTGTCGGTGTCGCAACTGGACAAGGTGGAAAGCGAAGAAGATTTAAAAACTAAAACCGTCAGTTCGGATAATAAAAAGATACTAATCGTAACTGGCGCAATTGAGCAGCACGGTAATTTTTTACTTCACGAGGCGCAATCTTGTGAAAGATCAACTTTCTACATAGACAGCCCAGATAAGATAGATTTACACCGCACCAATCTTCTCATTGCCGATGGCAACATAACCTTAAGCAAAGAGGGATCATTGGCAAATTTTTTAAAAAATGCCAATGATCATCCTGAAAAACAACCTCTACTCGTAATCAATTGGCAAGCCTTCTCATCCAAGGAAAGATTGGCTTTGAATACGATACTCGACTTGGAGAGAAAAATTAACGGCGTAACAATTGATTCTTCAATTCAAATCATTGGTCTTGCCGCTGCCGTCTCTCAAGATCCTTCCTTTCTATCTCGACACGATGTCAGCATCAAATCGGAAGTAAGTTTGCAAGAGTTCGAGATAGAAAATTCTACTGAAGTTGAGAAGATTGATCTGCAAGGATTCCCCAACTGGAAAAGACATCTCTTCGGCAAGGTTATTTTACAAGGTGACAAGATGGTTTGGCAAAAAAGTGAGTTCGTTGATGCGTTGGAAAGAAAAAAATCTAATTTTGAAATTACAAATTTATCGCCAGAAGCCGCGGCAAAATTGCAGTACGAATTTGCTCAAGCACAAGCTGTGGGGAAATTTATTTACCACGGTTACGAAATTAATTTGCCGGCAGATTTTAAAATTAAATGCGCCAGTAATTCTTTTGAATTTGCTCAATTTACTCCAACTGCAATTCTTAGAAATGTTACCAGGGCTGATTCGCCAAGCGATTGCCACCAAATCAACTCGCAGTTATTTGATTACCTCCTCTGCGACAAAAGCATTGATGAGGAAGGATTTTATCAAGAAGAAAAAGGGCTGATCGAAAAATTTTCAGAATTTCATGATAAAGCTCTTAAACTGTTCATCTCTTCTAATTTATCAGACAGTCAATGGTATTGTTTATTTGATCAGGCGCGGAAAAAAGAAGTAATTCTCGAGATTCATTTGGCGCCGAAAGTTGAATTTCCAAGTCAGATGAAAGCTGAAGGACGGTTAGTTGAAGCAAAAGTCGATTTTGATTCTTCGAGTTCTTCCAGAGGCTGGTTTGGATCATTGTTAAATTCTTGCTATCCTTCTTCTTGGAAAAGTAGAAGAGGGACGATTGGGATAGCCGCAGCTGATTCAGCATCTCCAAAAAAGACAGCAAGAATTTTCGTTAGCAATGATCCAAACCAAACTTTGAAAGCACTCAAAGAATCCGAAGTGGATTTATTTGCCGTGATTGACGTTGAAGATTTTAGTTATCAAGACTTAGTGGAAGGGATCAAGTTTGAGAGAGATTCAAGTGGCTTCAGAAATTTTGAAAAAGTTCAAAGTCAGCTTTTAACAGAATTAAAAATGGGCAGAAAAATTGTTCTAAAGGGTGAATTTTCTGCGGATTTATTGCAAATGCTTGAGCCGATTTTAACCGGCAAAGAACCAGAATTTGCACTGGTCAAAGACAATTTTATTTTAATTGTCGAAAATAAAAGTTACGAAAAAGACAAAGTTTTTGAGCCACTAAAATGGTTGTCACAAGATGATTACAAAGTTGAGTATTATCCAGAATCCGGTTTGTCTCCTTTAACAGAATTGAAACTTCTTGAGAACGGAGCATCAACTGATTTAGATGATAGCGCCGTAAAATCCGCAGAATTCATCGCCACCAGAAAGGGAATTTTTCTTGATACCCTTAAAGGGCATTCAATGCTGCGACTCGTTGGTCACAGTGGGGTTGGAAAAAGTCGATTGCTCAAGGAATTTGAAGTTGAAGATCAGGAAACGACAGCAATTTATCGCGAACTAACTTCGTTCGAAGATTGGGCTAAACAAGATGATGAAGGCAAAACAAAAATCCTTTTTATTGACGAATCAAACATCGAAGACCGTCACTTCACAATGTTCTCCCCACTAAAAGAACTTGGCGAAAAAAGCGTTTTTTACCAAGGAAAATTTTATCCTCTTAACGATCTTCATAAAGTAGTATTCGCCTGTAACCCAGCTGATTACGGCGGTGGCAGGTTTGAGCAAAAACTTTTTACTGACGGAAAAATTCCAGCAATTTGTCTGCAAGATTTTTCGGCAAGTTACATTTACGAAAAGATTTTGAAGGATTCGATTTATGAAGGATTGAGCACTGAAGTTAAGGGGAAAATTTCTGAACCTGAATTTAAAGAAATTTGTCGGCCCTTGATCGAAGAATATCAGAAAGTTAATTCGAGGAAAAAATCCGACAAAGATGCTAACCAAGAAACAGTAAGAGAGCTGCAAGAGAAGGTTTTGCAAGAAATTATCGCCATAATCAAGTCCATGGAACTTACGGTTGATGCGACTGCAAATTTCATTTCGACCGACGCAACAAAAGAAGCAGAAATTTTCTTGAGCAGATCTTTGGATATCCGGCAAAAACAAAGAGAAGGAAAATTTCCTAATAAAGCAGTTGGTCTAAACGGCGTTTTGCTTGAAGGAGATTCGGGCGTTGGCAAGAGCGTGTTAATCGCGGCAATTTTGCACAGCAAAGGAATAACTGAGAAAAAACTTGAAGATGCAGAAAGTATACAACAAAATTTTTGCAAAATAGACGCCAACCTACCGTTCGATAAAAAAAGAGGAATCATTGTCAAAGCCTTTGAAGAAGGAAACATCGTGTGGATAGACGAGATCAACAGCTGTATCGATGATGGATTGGAAAAAGTTTTAAACGCCGCATTAACTGGTGATCATCCCGACGGAACTGGACCGAGCCCAAAACCTGGATTTATGTTGATCTCTAGCGTCAATTCAATTGCTTTGGAAGGACGATCTTTAATAAGTCCGGCGCTGCGTCATCGCGTTATTGCGCCGAGAGTAAAAAGTTTAAAAGAATATTCGCGGGAAGATCTAGCCAAAATTATAAAACATTGGATTTGGCAAGGAGATTACCAGGTTGAAGAAGGAATTGTTGAAGGTGTTTGCGAAAAGATTGCTGCTGATTTTCAATTTTGTTTAAAAAGTAAAGGTGGCGAAGAGTTGAATCTTCGCATGTTGCAAAAAGATCTGGCAGAAATTTTGCCGAACTATTGCTCTTTGCAAAAACTTTCTGAAAAAGAAGTGGAGCAAAATATAATATTCGAGGCATTCAAAAGAAGAGAAAGTCCTAGAGGAAGATTCCATTTATCAAAAAGTGATTTTGCCGTTAATTCAGAATTAAAAGTTGGCGCAAATATGATCAAAGAAATTCTTAAAACACGACAAGGTCTCGAAGGTGGCAAAAAAGCCTCTTCGCTTTATTACGCTGAATTTGTTGGTCTAGAATTTGATTTTTCAGGATTGGAATTGGAAGAAACTAAAGAATTTCTTGAGAGCGCTTTCATGGCAAATTTCCGGAATTGCAAATTAAAGAATCTCGATCTTTCCTCCCTCTCCGGCGACGATGCTAAAGTAGTAAAAGAATCTATCGTTGGTATGACTTTCTCGCGCTGCACTTTTGAAAGTTCGAAAATACCAGAAGGTTTTAAGTTTAGGTGTTCTAGTGAGGCTGAAGTGCCCAAGAAAAATCTTGAAATAAAGCCGAATGCGGGAACAAAACTTAAGGTAGAGACATTAACAGAAGGATTGCCCCATTTGCTGTAACCCCTACTCCGCCATTTTTCTGAGTGGATCAACGTAAAGGGCTCTCATAAATCGGAGCTCGACACAACTTAAGCCCTAGATTAAAAGCATCAATCCAGCCAAGCTCTGTCTGTGTTAAAAAAGTACGTTATTTCGCAGTGTTATATGGAGTACATAGCTCAACCTTTTCTTTTTCGTAAAGAGGGTAGTGATTTTGGTTGTTTCAGGTAGATAAAGAGTTGTGATGAGGTGGTCTGTATTTCTCGAATGAGCAGCTAAAAGCCTTAGAATTGCTTGTAAAAAATAAAGAATTCCCAAGAGAATTTTTTTATTATGGCTATGCCGCAAAGCTATTATTATTTTTTGCGGCGCTAGATTCTTTGGAGCCGAATCGCAAAAAAAGACGCGCTAAGTATGATGAAATTTTAGCAAAAGAATTAGCTGAAAAAGTGCTAAAGGGTAATGATTTTGGGATTAGACATCGATTAGTTCGCGGTAATTATTTTTCGCAGGAATTGGACAAAGAAAATTATCTAGATCTGGCTTACGCGAAGGTGATCAAATATTTTAATGAGAAAATTTCTGGTGATGAGTTGATCGCAAAAAAAGTTAAAGATCCACAAAGGAACTCATTTTGTAATAATGAGGGGTGGCAGGGTTTTATAAATTTACTCGAATATAAAGAGTTTGGCCTCAAGAAATTAATGAATAAATGCGATGAAGAAGGGATTGATTGTTTTGATGTTATTGCCGAACCAGAAGGATATTAGTGATTGTGACGAGATGGACCCTGCAACAAGTGCTGTGACAAGCTCTAATAAATCGCTCTTTGCTTTGCGCCCATCTTCCCTCCCTTAACTCGTCATCCCCGCGAAGGCGGGGATCCAGGGGCAGAGAGCTCGAAGTAAATGTTCAGATTTTCTGGATCTCCGCCTTCGCGGGGATGATGGGGCAAGTGAGGGAATTTATCAAAATTTTATACCATCCCTAAGCCATTTCCGAGTTTAGTAGAATAAAATTCTTGCCGCGGGCAAGAATGGTCATTTGGCTCTTAAGCCAGTAAAATCAAGCGTTTCGGGGAAAATTAATATTTACTGTTTTTAATAAATCGTGTCGGCAGCTATTTGTTTGATTGGTTCTTCGAGCTGTTTGTTACGTCTTTCATCCTAGGAATTTCTTCTTTATTTCGGCCATAATTCTGTGCCGTGTAAATAAAATTCATCTTCAGCATATTTTTTTTAATCGCGAAGCGAAGGGCGATTCCGGCGATTATTAGCAGCAACACAATTACTCCAAATATCAACAGAATTGAAGGCAGAAAATAGATAAAAAGTCCGAGGAATAATGCCGAAATGGCGAAGGAAAGTATTTTGGAGAAGAGGTTTTGGAGGGACATTTGTGTTTATATTTCCTGGATCCCCGCCTGCGCGGGGATGACGCTTTAAGTAAGGGGCGCGTCACTCTACTCTTTTCACTTCATCCCCGCGCAGGCGGGGATCCAGAAAAGGTGATTAAGCTAAATATTCCGTAGCGGTGCGAATTACCCTCTTCGCAGCTGAATCCATCAGTAAAGAATGAACAAAAATCTTTCCGCTTTTTTTGCATTTCCTCACGCCATCAAGCATGTAGCCGTCAGTCACGCCGGCGCAGGCAAAGATTACGTCGCCTCTCGCCATTTCCTCGGCGGTGTATTTTTTATTTAAATCGACGATTCCCATCTGCTTGGCTCGGGCGATTTGTTTTTGGTTATCGCCGAAAATTAAGCGGCCCATCATTTGGCCGCCAATTACGCGTAATCCTGCGGCAGCGAGCACGCCCTCAGGTGCGCCACCTGTTCCCATGTAGGCATCAATGCGAGCGGTTTGGTTGGTGCAGGCGATTACGCCGGCAACGTCGCCATCGCCGATCAAGCGAATTCTTGCGCCAGCTTCACGAACTTTAGCAATTAATTCATTGTGGCGTGTGCGTTCGAGGATCATTACAGTTAGATCAGAAACCGCGCATTTCTTTGCTTGTGCGATGTTTTGTAAATTTTTTAGAGGTGTGTTGTCGAGATCAATTACACCTTCGGGTAAGCCAGCGCCGACGGCAATTTTATCCATGTAAACATCGGGCGCGTGTAAAAATCCACCGCGTTTTGCGAAGGCAATTACGGCCAAAGAAGACTCGCCAGCATTGGCGCAAATTGTGGTTCCTTCGAGTGGATCAAGGGCAATATCAACTTCTATTCCACCTTTACCAACTTCTTCTCCAATGAATAACATCGGGGCTTCATCGCGTTCTCCTTCACCGATTACGATCGTTCCTTTGATGTTCATTTGATTCAAAGTTTCTCTCATCGAATTAACTGCGGCAGCATCAGCGGCCATGTTGTCACCTTTACCGATCCAATCGTAACAAGCGATTGCGGCTTTTTCAGTAACTTCAATAATTTGTGATGATAGGGTTGATAGCATGAAATTGAGATTAAGTTTTGAACAAAAAAAAAGCGCCCGCTGGGGGCGCTTTTTATTTAGAGCCTTAGCTCGAGAGCTTCTGCTCTTTAAATTCTACATGCTTACGTACAACAGGATCATATTTGCTAAAGAGCATTTTTTCTTGTTTTTGCTTTGGATTGCGGCGCGCAGTGTAGAAGAAACCGGTGCCCGCAGTGCTTACTAGCTTGAACAAGATTGAATTTCTTTTTGATTTTGATGCTTTTGGTTTTCCGGCCATAAAATTATTTTTTGTGATTAGCCAATAAATTTGTCTAATCAGGTTAATATTGGTACCGCAGCGATCATCGCTACGAACATAGCAACCATTAATTGGATCTAGCTTTTCGAAGAATTCTGGAAAAGTTCAGAATCTCGATGACAAGCTGTTGTGTTGCGCAACCTATTTAAGGAGATTCAAGTTTCAACGTAAAATTGTGGCTAAAATTGCCTTCTGTGTGTGTAGGCGATTCTCAGCTTCGTCAAAAATTACCGACTGTTTTGAATCGATTACCTCGGCGCTAACTTCAAATCCGCGGTAGGCTGGAAGGCAGTGAGTGAAGATTGCGCTTTTTTTAGCGAGCTTCATCAGGTCTTGATTTACTTGGTACGGCAGCAGTTGTTTTAATTTTTTATCGTGCAGCTTTTTATCTTTTGCCGCGGTGTCGCCCATTGAAAACCAAGTGTCAGTGATCAAAACATCGGCATTTTTTGCCGCCTCTTTTGCATCTTTGCAGACAGAAATTTTTGCGCCATTTTTTTGCGCTTTTTTAATTTCAGAATTGCAGAAATCATATTCTTTTGGAATGGCGATCGCCAATTCAAAATTAAAGGCTAAGGCCGCGTGAATATAAGAGTTAAGGACATTATTGGCATCGCCAAACCAAGCTAATTTTTTCCCAGAAATTTTCCCCAAATGTTCTTCGATTGTCAAAATACTCGCGAGGATTTGACATGGATGAGAAAAATCGGAAAGGGCGTTGATCACCGGAACAGAGCTATTTTGTGCGAGCTCGACAATTGTTTCATGCGAGTTTGAGCGAATCATAATTCCATCAACAAAACGTGAAAGAACACGCGCAGTATCAGCGATCGTCTCACCTTTGCCAAGTTGCATGTCGGTGCTATTCATAACGATTGCATGACCTCCGAGCTGGTTAATTCCTACTTCAAACGAAACACGAGTGCGTGTGGAATTTTTTTCAAAAATCATCGCTAAGTGCTTTCCAGCCAGGATTTTATTGAGCGGATTCTTTTTTAATTTTTTGGCGAGCGTTAAAATTTTACGTAATTCAGTCGCAGAGATTTTGTCTAAATCAATGAAGTGATTTGTCATTTTTAAAATTGCAAAATTGGGGAGAGCAGGGAAGTGTTAGAGCCGTGCGGGCTTCTTAAGTTTAAGAAATTACAACTCAATGTCAGAAAAAATTTTTATCGTTAGTGGCGGAACCGGTGGACACATCATTCCAGCGCGTTGTTTAGCTGAGCATTTAGTTGCTGACGGGCGTCAGGTATTTTTCTTTGGCGACGAAAAAATTAAGAATTATCGCCGTCAAGAAGATGGCTTTGAAACCAGGATTGTCAAGGCTTCGCAGCTGAGAAAGTCTTTGCCATTTTTAGTTAAAGCGATGTTAAAAATTTCTGTCGGAATTTTGCAGTCACTTTATTTTTTGCTGCGTTTTAAGCCGAAATATGTGGTCGGTTTTGGAGGTTACGCGAGCTTCCCAATGTTGGCAGCAGCTTGTTTAACAAGGACCGAAATTATTCTTCATGAACAAAATTCTCATCTTGGAAAAGTGAATAGAATTTTTGCAAAATTTGCGCATAAAATTGCTTTATCTTTTCCAAATAGCTCAGGAATTGAATCTCAATATTTAGCAAAAACTATTTTTACTGGAAACCCGGTGCGTGCAGAAATAGCAGCACTCCACAGCCTTTCTTACCAGTTACCAATACAAGAAGAAAGTGAGGCAGTTCCGGCTGATCGCTTGGGTTACAATGTGTTGCTTGCATCAGATTTTTCTCAAGAAATGAAGAAGCCGAATCTTTTTAAAATTTTAGTTATTGGCGGTTCGGGTGGGGCAAAAATTTTTAGCGAAATTCTGCCCAAATCTTTTTTTAACTTGAGTGAGCGCATCAAAGAAAAAATTCAAGTTATTCAACAATGTAGAGTTGAGTTGATCCAAGAGACTTTTGATCAATACAGATCTTTTAATATTAACATCATCACCGAATCTTTTTTTGATAATATGTCGGTCTTGTTGCGCGATGCACATCTAGTAATTGCAAGGGCAGGGTCATCATCGATCGTAGAATTTTGTGCGGCAAAAAAGCCAATGATTCTAATCCCATTCGCTGCCTCTGCGGATAATCATCAAGAAAAAAATGCGCAATATCTTGAAGAAAATGGTGCGGCAATAATCGTGAAAGAAAGTGATTTTACGATCAATACGGCGAATGAGTTATTAAAGAATTTAATTGATGATGAAGAGCGATTAAAAAAATTATCCAATAATGCGGGGAGCCTTGCCAATCTTAACGCAACTCAGAATCTAGCGAGGGCATTAAATGACTGAGACTGTTCAAACCTCTTTCGGTAAAATTCTCAGAAATAAGCGTGAAGAATTGCGCATGGAAATTGCTGAAGTTAGCTCACATTTGCGTATTAAGCCAAATGATATTGCAGCGATTGAAAATGACGAAATCATCAAAATAACTACTCACATTTACATTCCGGGATTGCTTCGTTCTTACGCAAAATTTTTAAGAATTGATGAAAAAATTATCGAAGAACAAATCAAATTTTTGCAGCTTAAATCTAATGTCGACAACAAGAAGCATTTACTTGTTAACCTTGGCGAAGGTGATCATTTAGCGCCGAATAAGAATTTTTCTCTTCACGCCGCTATCATCTCATTTGTGCTGATATTGCTGCTTTTTTCGATCTATAATCGATACGGAGATAAAAGTGATTTCATCGCCAATTCAGACCTAATTTCGCAACTTAATAGTGTCTCATTAGATGGCAGATAATGAACTGGAAATTCCAGATGAGAACATAAACCACGAAGATTCAGACGTTGAGGAGAGATCAAGTAAACGTTTGCGCTCAGAGACTTTGCGTATCGCCATTTTTGTGTTTTTTTCTTTGACATTGTTGGTTTTTATTGCGCCGTATTTTTTGGATAATTCGGCGCTCAAATTTCAGCTGGAACAAAAATTAAGTCAGTCGTTGCAAACAGAGTTAGAGATTCATGGTAAGGTTCGAGTATCCTTGATTCCTAGTCCCACGATCATTGCAAGTGATGTTGTTTTAAAGAATTATCGTCCAAAATTTTCAGAAAAATCTTACGATTTTTACGCCAAATCTGCTGAAGTACACTTTCCGATTTTTAACTTTTCGGATGATGTAAATGTGAGTAAGGTTGTCTTTATCGATTCAGTATTAGCAAGTTATTACAGCGATGATAAGGCGCCTCCACGCCAAGATGATCTTGCCAAAATAATTTCTGATTTTGCTCAAAATTCTACTAAGGATAAGAAAAATTTAGGCTCTGGAATGAGCGCTAAACTATTTTCTATAAGCGATCTCTTCTCGTCGTTATCTTTGAAATCAGGTTTTCCAAAGATTGTAGTGAAAAATGGTCGAATGATTTCTTACGACAAATTTCTGCGCAAAAAAGAAACAACCTCAATTAATGCCGCCGCAGAAATTTCTGAACAAAAAATTGAGGCAGACGGAAAATTTAGTAATCAAAATATCGCCAGTGGTTTTAAACTTGTGGCCATATTTAATTCTAAGTCTGGTAAACAAGACTCCTTTTTTGACCTGGTCTCTCCCGTTCTAGAGCTGCATGTAAAAGGTAATTTTATTTCGGTAAATAAAGGATTATTAAAAAGTGATTTTAGCGGAAAAATTGATGCTGAAATCATGGAGTTAAAATCTTTTTACCAAAGCTACATCGATAGTAATGGAGTGATTTCTACGAAATTAAAATATAACGCCAAGCCAATAAAAATAAGTGCTGAGATCGATAGTGCGACACAGGAGATTTCCGTTAATAATTTAAAAATCGCATCTGATTTGGTTGATGGAAGTGGTCGAGCTTACTTTAATTTAGCTAATCAAACCTCAGTTGCGGATATTACGCTAGATCTAGATAATCTTGATCTAGACGGGATTTGGTCGAGTGAACTTGTTACGATTGCATCAGGTGCAGTTGGTGGCAACGTTCCTAGAATTAGTGATAATGGATCTGATGATGAAGTTGTTCATGCTCAGTCTACTGAAGCGTTATTGGAAAAAAATAACGCGCTCAACATCAATCTAAATCTTACTAAAAAAATTAAAGATCTCGATCTCACTACTGAAATTTCAGTTAAAAAAATTAAATATTTGGACGGCGAAATTCAGGATGCCAATCTCTATTTTAGCACCTCCGCAGACGGTGATATCATGGTTATGCCCGCTATTTTTAAAATTCCTGGAGGGGGAGTTGTGCGCGTTAGCGGCGTTTTTGATAATAGTACTCTGATATCAAAATTTATCGGAAAGCTTGATGCTCACGGTAAGAGTCTCAAAGAAATTTTTCTTTGGCTAAAAATTGAATCACAAAATTTGAAACTCGATGCGCTCAATGAATACGATACTTATTCCGATGTGATGATCTTTCCAAACAGCGTCACTCTTAATAATTTTTATCTGAATCTTAACAATAATAAGAGCGAATTTTCTGGGGAGATGAAATTTGAAAATGATGGTAAGGCAGTAAATTCATCGGGACGTTTCCACGTTAATAGCTTGAACATCGACGATAATTTTTTAATCTCTGGTCAAAACACTTATTTTTCTCCCGGCCTACTGCTAAAAAAATTATTTTGGCTCAATGATGTTTCTTCGAGTAATGCCTTTGATTTGAGCTTCGATA
This sequence comes from uncultured Alphaproteobacteria bacterium, assembly GCA_903870105.1. Classification (GTDB taxonomy): domain Bacteria; phylum Pseudomonadota; class Alphaproteobacteria; order Rickettsiales; family UBA1997; genus UBA2645. The sequence continues at coordinate 12,162 of CAIQBQ010000051.1, forward strand.
AGTTGATTTATAAAAAAGAAGAGTTCGGCGAACAGTCTTTTAAATTCATGATCAGGCGTGGTTACATCGAGATCGCCGACCTAAATTTACAATCACCAGAAACTGATCTTAAGGCGAATTTTTCTGCGGATATTAGCGAGCAAAATCCGCGCTTAATGATAAAGATTGATGCAAAAAAATTTCATTACGAAACGCCGGAATCTGAAAAAAATTCGGATAAAAAAATTAACTCATTCGATCAATTTTTTGGACTGCCTTCACTGGAAGGATTTGCTGGAGAAATTAACTTAAATCTTAGTGATGCTCAGATTGATGGAGTGCAAATTAATTATGCTAAATTGTTCGGTAAATTGAAGGATGGAAATATTGATGAGGCCAAGTTGTCTGGCGAATTTTACGAAGGAAAATTTTCTTACTCGGGTGTACTTGGTCTTAAGAGTAACAAGACCATTAACGGCAATATGTTATTTGAAAAT
>CAIQBQ010000052.1 GCA_903870105.1 uncultured Alphaproteobacteria bacterium
CGAAAAAGGGCGAAGAGAAGTTCGACTCAGTTTTATTTGCTTGTCACGGTGATCAGGTTTTGAAAATTCTAAAAAATCCAACCGCGCAAGAGCGAGATATTTTTTCCAAATTTACCTACCAAGAAAATGTTGCGGTTTTGCATCGTGATCAGTCCTTAATGCCGATAAATAAAAGAGCCTGGGCAAGTTGGGTTTATGCAAAAAATGGTCAAGAATCAAACGGAATTTCAGTAACTTATTGGATGAATAATCTGCAAAATATTGACCATAAATTTCCTCTTTTTGTTACCCTAAATCCCAATCAAGGAATTGATTCTAATAAAGTTTTTGCTCGATTTGTTTACGAGCATCCAGTTTTTGATTCCGCTGCAATTAAGGCTCAAAAAGCCATCGCAGAAATTCAAGGAACTGACCGCCTCTATTTTTGCGGAGCCTATCAAGAATATGGATTTCACGAAGATGGAATTTTCTCGGCGCTTGGCGCAATAAATAAAATGGGAGTGAAAGCGCCGTGGCAAAACTAAATAAATTCTCACTTTGTCTTGCTGAAGTTTGGCACAAAAGGCTTCGACCTTCTGTAAATATTTTTTCCTACCGCGTTTTTTATCTGTGTTTTGACATCGCAAAATCTCACGTGATTGCTTCAAAATTTCTTTCCAGAAATCGTTTTAACCTTTTTGGTTTTTATGACAAAGATCACGGCAATCGTGATGGCTCAAATCTTGAGATGTGGGTTAGAAAGATTTTATCCGATCACAACCTCAATCACCAAGCCAAGCGGATTTTTCTTTTAACGCATCCGCGAGTTTTGGGTTATGTATTCAATCCGGTAAGTTTTTGGTTTTGTCTCGATGAGAAGGAAAGGCTGGTATCGGTTTTAGCTGAGGTGAGCAATACTTTCGGTGAAAGTCACAATTATCTAATTTTTAATCATGATCACGCGGCAATTAGTCCTAATCAATGGTTCGACACCAAAAAAGAATTTCATGTTTCGCCGTTTTTTAAGACAGAAGGAAGCTATAAATTTCGCTTCATTTTTAACCAAAAAAAAGTTGCGGCTTGGATTGATTATCTTTCAGATAATGGTCAAAAAAACCTGCTAACTAGCGTGATTTGTAAGAAAGTAAGGCCATCTGATTTCTTGCTGTTGAAGCAATTTTTATTAATTCCTTTGATGACCTTCAAAATAATTTTTTTAATTCATTGGCAGGCTTTAAAAATTTGGACCAAGGGAAATAAATATGTTCCCAAGCCTTACCCTAAGGCAATCAAACTAACGATAAATAAATGAAAAATTACGATCTAATCTGGAATGCTTTAAAAAATTGCGACTACGGCACCTTGGCCGTTACATTACCTGACGGCGTAACTAAGAATTTTATTGGTAAAAATTCCGGACCAGCTGCTGATGTTTTAATCAAGGATGATCGACTAATTGATCTGGTAATTTCTGGTGGCGATGTTGCCTTTGGCGAAGCCTACATGGATGGATTTTGGGAGAGTTCAAACCTTGCTGATTTTCTGACATTTCTAACGCTTAATTCACATGCTTTAGAAGACTTTTTTCACGCAAGAAAGTTACAGGCTTTGTTGCTTTTTTTTAAAAGCCTCTTCGCTAAAAACACCAAAAAAGGCAGCAAGAAAAACATCAGCGCCCATTACGATTTAGGAAATGATTTCTATCAGCTTTGGCTTGATGAAAGCATGACTTATTCCAGCGCAATTTTTGAGAATGAAGATTCTTCATTGTTAGAAGCGCAGCAGAAAAAATATCAGCGCATTTTATCTAAACTTAATCCGGGAAATGTTTTAGAAATTGGCTGTGGATGGGGAGGCTTTGCACAAATATCCGCCGAGTCGGGTAGAAAAATTACCGGCCTAACCATCTCACAAAAGCAGCATGATTACGCCTCAAATCGCTTAAAAGAAGCTGGATTGGAAAGTCTTTGCGACATCAAATTGCAGGATTATCGCGACGAAAAAACACCTTATGACAACGTGGTTTCAATTGAGATGTTTGAAGCTGTAGGAGGCGAATATTGGAAGAAATATTTTCAGGTTTTGTGCGATTCTTTGAAATCAAAAGGGAAGGCGGTATTGCAAATTATCACAATCGATGAGCAGGTTTTTGCAGATTATCGTAATCGCGTTGACTTCATTCAAAAACACATTTTCCCCGGCGGCGTTTTGCCTTCAAAGTCAGTCATTCGTGAACTTGCGAAAAGTCACGGTTTCGAAGTAAAAAGCGAATTTACCTTTGGTCTAGATTATGCCAAAACCCTAATGATTTGGCTTGAGCGTTTTGATACCAAGCATGATGAAGTAATGGCTCTTGGTTTTTCTGAAGAGTTTTTACGCAAATGGCGATTTTATTTATGTTACTGCATAGCTGGCTTCAATGCGAAGCGCACCGACGTTGTGCAGTTTGAGCTAGAAAAAATTACATGAAATTTATGATTAAATTCTTTCTTGTTGCTCTGTTTTATTGGCCTTGCACCAGTTTTGCGGAGCAATCAAAATCCTCGATAGAAATTCCAACAACAATTCAGAAGTCGTTTGATCAGCCATTTCTGGTTGGCTCAGCAACTTTAAAGTTTCTAGGAATGAAGGTTTATGATATTTTTCTTTGGTCGGAAGGAGCGGGATTTTCTTATAACAAAAAATTTGCCATTCACATCAAGTATAACATGAATTTCAGTCGCGAAGATCTGGCACAAAGATCAATTGTTGAAATTGAGAAATTGCATGAATTGAGTAAGGAAGAGAAAGAAATCTATCTGAAGAATCTAAAAGAAATCTTTCATCCGATAAAAAAAGGTGACGAAAAAACCGCTATTTTTGTTCCATCAAAAGGTGTTACAATGTTTCATAACAGCGAAATTACAGGCAAAATCTACGACCAAAAACTTTCCCGTCTTTTTGTTGATATCTGGCTTGACGAGAGAGGTTCATATCCAGCAGTAACAAGAAAACTTCTTGGAAAAGAAGCATTATAATTTTCCCCAGAAACCAGAAACCATTTCCGTAAAAATTTCTCTGAAGAATTTTTGTCACAATTATTTTTGATAAAAGATTAATGGCGGCATTCAATACAGATTATTTTTTTTCTGAACTTTGTTTAAAACTCGATAGTTTCTGGTCATGATTTTTTCTAAGTGGGGCTTTGAGATTGCTAGTTCGATGTTTGTTTTATTTAAATGAACAGTGTTTGCAAAATCGTCATTTTTTATTATTTCAACTCAAAATCATGAAAAGAATTTCCATTCTTGGATCAACTGGATCGATCGGAAAAAACACCGTTGAAGTAATTAACAATGATTTAAAAAATTTCTCGGTAGTTGCACTTGTGGCAAGAAATGATGTGAAGACTTTAGTCGCTCAAGCCTTGTTGCTCAAGCCTTCTTACGTGGTAATCGAAAATGAAGAAAAATTTTCTGAGCTAAAATTGGCGCTAAAAAATTTAAAGAAATGCGAAGTTCTCTGCGGTCGAAAAGCAATTCTTGAAGTAGCAAAAATAAAATGTGATTTGGTGATCTCGGCAATTATGGGCGCGGCAGGAATGTTACCAACCCTTGCAGCGATTGAAGCGGGATCAAATATTGCTTTAGCCAATAAAGAATCGCTGGTTTGCGCCGGAGAATTTTTGATGGCGGCAGTGGCAAAAAATAAAGTAAAAATTCTGCCCGTTGATTCCGAGCATAACGCAATTTTTCAGATTTTTGAAAATGAAAATCTTGAGGCGATTGAGTCTATTACGCTTACAGCATCAGGTGGTCCTTTCTTTAATTCCAAAAAAGATCCCAAGAAAATTTCGATTGCTGAAGCGCTGAAACATCCAAATTGGTCAATGGGTGCGAAAATTTCGATCGACTCGGCAACGATGATGAATAAGGGCTTAGAAGCGATTGAGGCTTTTCATCTTTTTCCAGTTTCTAAAGAGCAAATTAAAATTTTGATTCATCCGCAATCAATTCTGCACGGGTTAGTAAATTACCAAGATGGATCAAGCCTTGCTGCACTTAGCATGCCAGACATGAAGGTGCCGATTTCTTACGCGCTTACTTTTCCAAAACGGATGAAGATCAAGCATCAACAACTCGATTTAGCGAAGGTAAAAAAGTTAGAATTTTTTGCCGTTGATGAGAAAAAATTTCCAGCGGTGAAGATTTGTCGCGAGGCCTTGGAGACAGATGGATCAGCACCTGCGGTACTTAATGCAGCGAATGAAGTTGCGGTGGAAAGATTTTTGCGCGGAGAGGTTTCTTTCGATCAAATCACAAAAATTGTCGCAAAAACTTTGGATAAAATTTCGCATCGAAAGGTGAAATCGGTTGAAGATGCCTTGTGGTTTGATCAACAGGCCAGAGCTTTTGCTGCTAAGTAACTACCTTTTTTCATCCCGTCATCCCCGCGAAGGCGGGGATCCAGAAAAAGTTTCTAACAAATTGCGAGCCTTCCTTAAATCCCAGCTTTCGCTTAGATGATGCGGAAAAAAATATGACTAAAGTGAGAAGGTAATCGATTTCAAATATTCGCTTTCCCTGAGTCCTGGATGAATAGGGTGATCAATATCAGCGCCAAAGCTTCTGATTAATTTCGCTTTACGTCCAAGCTTACGGAAGCC
>CAIQBQ010000053.1 GCA_903870105.1 uncultured Alphaproteobacteria bacterium
ACAAGGATTTTCAGTCCTTTGCTCTACCAACTGAGCTATTCAGGCGTGTGAGGCGCGGCAACGTAAAGACGGATCTTTTATTTGCAAGTTGGGTAGGGATCTAAAGTTTTTCATTGCGAGCGCAGTGTGACAATTCATACCTTAACAAACTGGATTACTGGCATCGCACTCACAATGAAGAAGTAGTAAGTAAGTACCTAAATCCACAACCTGGACTTGCAAAAAATCACTCACAAGATGGCGCAAATTTATCTACCTACATGTCAGAAAATTTTCTAAAACAAATACGCGAAGAAAAAAAAATTAGCCAAAGTGATCTGGCGCATAAAATTGGCGTGAGCAAACAGCTACTTTCTGGTTTCGAAAAAGGGCGCAGTGGTGTTTCTAACGAGGTTTTAAAGAAACTTTCAGAGGTGCTTGAAGTCAGTCCAGATGCGATTCTAACCGGTAAATCATCTAGGCCATTTGACGAGAAAGGTCGTCAACAATTGACCGAGGCAATGAGTTTGGCTTTTAGAGTTTACGGTGATCAATTTGACAAAGAGATCCTAATTAAAATTGCTACTGAGGTTTATGCCTTCACGGTTGATTTAGATTTGGCCAAAACAGATTTGTCAAAAAATAAACTTAAAAATTCTCTCGAAGAAAAAATTTTATCTGGCCTCGCAGCCAAGTGTTTTTTGGATTCGAACAATAAATTTTAAACCATGCAGCAAGACGAAAAAAAATTGGCTAAGCAGGAATTGGAAAAAATTTACGATAATCGCTTCAAGTGGTTGCAAGTCGGAAAAATGTTGCGGGGTAGATTCGCAGATTCTCTGCACAATAATCCTAAGCTAAACTGGGTGTTGAGGTTGGTGATTATTGCCAATATTGGAATTTGGTCGTCACTCGTTCTTTTTATTCTAAAAATCTTATAGCATGACTTCAAAACGTTACGTTCTTTTGATCGAAGATGAAAAATTTCAGGCAACATTATTTTCTAAAATAATCGAGAACGAACTTTTAGATTTCGGTTATAAGGTTATTACTCTCGATAATGGTCGCGATGCATTAAAATTTTTTTCTGGAGAAAAAGTTTTAAAAATTGAGCAAAGTGAAATCGGCTTGGTGCTGCTTGATTTGGCGATTCACGACATTTCTGGCTTACAAATTCTTGCCAAGATCGAAGCAAAAATTCCGGTTGCAGTGCTAAGTGCAAATGAAGATACAAAAGTAAAAGAAGAAGCCATTCGCCTGGGCGCATCTGAATATTTTGTGAAAGGAAAAAGCATCGAAGAGCTAAACAGATTGCGAGAGTTTGTTGTTAAGGTAATGGAGTAGCTCTGCGAAAATTTTTTATTTTCTTATTTTTTTTAATTAGCTCCAAAACCTCTTTAGCCGCGCTGCCTTTTGTTACGGACGATGCTGCAATAGTTGATTTAAACCAAATGTCGCTTGAGGCCTATTCTGAATATTGGCACGTACCGCAAAAACAAAATCAAGAATTAGGAAATTTAGCTGGTGGATATTTAGGCAGTTCTTATGGCGTTACAAAAAATCTTGAACTCACTCTCGGCGGCCTTGTTGGCTATAATTTTCATAACAGCAATGTCGCCTTTTCGAACCCGATTTTTCAGGCCAAGACAATGGTTTTTAAATCAAGAAACTTAGCGATCCCAAGCATTGCACTTGAGGCTGGTTACGTCGACAAACATGGTCGAGATCAATATTTTGATTCGGCGACAAACACCTATGCACTTGGTGTCGCGACTAGTAAATTTTTGGATGGAGATCTGGTTGTTCACGTAAATTCCGGTGTGAAATCTTCTCATAATATTGACCAAAAATCGAACTTTACACGACTGCATCTTGGCGTTGCATTCGACGTAGCACTTACTTCGGACCAGGTCAGATTTATTGCCGAGAGTTACAACGGAACGCCAAACTCGCCTCGCGATTCACCGGGATTTTTTCGTTCCTACCAAGTTGGCTTTAGATTCATTAAATCTCCCAATTTGTCTTTTCATATTCTCACGGGCAGTCAGCCAACTTTCGCTGGTTACGATACAAATAATGAAATGTTCTACCGACGCACACAGTGGCTTCAGATTGGGATGAGGAAGATTATTGATGATTTGTTTTAGCGACCTCTTTGAGCTTTTTAACTCGCACAGTTGCGAGGCATGGAGTTAAATCGATTTTTCTAAAAACCCAATCCACATTTTCGACAATTTTTCCGACAAGGAATTCTGCTCACAGCGATTACTAAGATGCGCGAAATCGATTTTGTCCATTGCCTGATCTTGTTGTCCGCATGAGTAAAAATATTCCCACTCTCCCGCATCATTCTTTCTTTTTTGCAAACATTGCGAGCACACGCCTTTTAACATGCATTGCATTGGTGAGTTCAGGCTTGTGATTGCCACTGGCGCGGCAGCCAGGGCAGAATTTTCGTGACGCAACTTGGCGAGTTCATGCATCATTGTATCGCTGCCAATGGTGAAAATTCGATCAATTTTTGTCGGAGATTTTTCGAAATAATCTTTTACTGAATTAATCACCGAGCCTTGAAATCGATTGGCTGCAGCTGGTTCGTCGCTGACTGAAATTATTAATTCAGCACAGGATTTTTTCATTTTGTCTTCACGAATTACAAAAGAATTTTTGCGATATCCGGCAAAAAAGATTACCCGACAACCATTGGCACTAAAGGTTTCAGCGAGTGCGGTTAATGGCTGATTTCCGCGTCCTCCACCAACAAAAACTACAGTTTCATTCTTTGCGATTTCTGTTGGCTTGCCACTTGGGCCCATAAAAATACAGGGATCGCCAGCTTTAAAATTTTTAATCAAATGCGCAGATCCGCCAGTGTCTACAATGATGCCGCTAATGATTCCTTCCTCGCGATCAACTGACAAAGCAGTTACCGGAATTCCTTCCATTGCCATTAATTGATTGGCAATTTTTGGCGCAAGCGCGTGGTAATTTTGTAGTCGAAAAATGTGACCAATCTCAGTCTGATTAGCCAAAAGCTTAGCCTTAACAAATATCTCAAACACGTTATCCGATAGCATCTCAACTTTCTCAATCCTAACCAAAAAATCCTCTTTGTAGTCACGTTGAGCCTGTCGAAAAGTAACAAGTTTTAAAACCCGAGTAATTTCTGCGTGCCCAATCTTTGCGCTCGCCATTGCCTTCACTACATTTCCTTCAAAATTTGGATGTGAATCACCAAAAAAACTGACGGCTTTTTTTGTTTCGTCATCAATTTTTGTAATGACGCTAAACTCTTTTGGACGCGCACTGTGTGTGATTGGGTAATGTTTGTGATTCTCATCAATTTCAGCAAAATATTTTCCATCAATTTCAAAATCCAAGCCATCTTCAAGCGCTGGCGAAAGATTCGGATTTGTGCCGGCGGCAATTAAAATTGTTTTACACTCAAATGATTTTCCATTCGCACATTTGAGATTTTTTACGTGACCAAATTTGTCGAGCTCCGCTTCAAGTGGAGTAATATTTTCAATGAATTCAATTCCCTCCTCAAAAGCTTTCACAAGTTCGGGGTGGTTGAGCCTGTAAGCAGGAGAGTCTTGAATTTTTTTGCGGTAAAGAATTTTAACGGGCGGAAAATTTTTCTGATTTAAAAATTCTTCAGCGATTTCTTTTTCTTCTTCATTGAGCAGTGGCCAGATTTTTTCTTTGCCGATTTTATAAAATTTGTCGGAAAACTTTTTGATTTGTGTAAAGTAATAAGCTTGTGCTTCGCAGGCGGTGTCAGTTGCTGTAAGGCCTCCACCGATTACAACAATAGGCATTCTGATTTGTAAATTGGTGAATAGCTCCTCTTTGAACGCGCCAGAAAGTTGCAGCGACATTAAAAAATCTGAAGCAGATTTAATGCCTTTGGCAAAGTTATTTTTGAGATTAATAATATTAGGGCGACCCGCGCCAATACAGAGTGCAATGTGATCAAAGCCGTAAGTTTCAAAAGCAATTTTGTCGGTTATTGAAGAGCCAAAACGAATGCCACCAAACATGCGAAAATTTTTTCGACGCTCAAGAAGTAGGCGAATAATTTTTAAATAATTTTTATCCCAACGCACCGTTATTCCGTATTCGGCAACGCCGCCAAAGCCTTGAATTAAACGATTCCCAAGCGATTCATAAATTTCGTCGAGATATTTTATTGGTTTAAATTTTGTGCGATTTCCATCGGCGTCGATCCCGGAAATTTCTGGATTTAGCGGCTCAATTTTTAATCCGTCGATCGCAACAATTTCGTGACCGTCATTTAGTAAATAATGCGCAAGCGTGTATCCTGCTGGCCCTAGACCGCAAATTAAAACTTTTTTGCCAGAATTTTTTTCCGGTAATTTTTTTTCTCCGAGCGGATTCCAGCGCGTGAGTAGCGAATAAATTTCGAAGCCGTAAGGCAAGGCAAGAACATCTTTTAAGGTGCGAGTTTCAATTTGCGGGATCTCTACCGGTTCTTGTTTTTGGTAAATGCAGGACTTCATGCAATCGTTACAAATGCGATGTCCAGTGCCTGCAATCATTGGGTTGTCAATTATTGCAACGGCTAGAGCGGCAAGTGAAAAACCTTCCGACTTCAACAAATTCATTTCCGAAATTTTTTGGTCGAGCGGACAGCCGTGAAGTTCAACCCCGAGTGAATCGATTTTTATTTTGTCAGATTCTTTTTCATGAATTCCGGTGCGGCAGGAATCTTTTTTCTGTTTATGACAGAAAATGCAGTAATGCGCTTCAGCTAGAATGCGATTGAGTTCAAAGCCATTGTCAGTTAAATCAAATCCTTTTCGATTTGTTTTTTCTTGGCAGGAAGGAATCAGATTTTGTGGATCAGTTTTCTGTGGAAGAATAAAAAGCGCGCCGCGTCGGTGAAGTTTTTGACCCTCTTTCGAGTAAAGAGCAAAGCGCGCATAATGGGTAAGAATTTCTAAATTTTCTTCTGATAAAATTTTTGTCGCGAGTTGTTTTTCGAGGTCGTTGATATCTTGGTAGAAAATTTTTAGATCTTGAAGAAGCCTTGATCCATCTAGCTCTTTTGGTGCATCTTGGAATTTTTTCGAAACAAATCTTTGCACAAATTCACGTCGGGCTACGGAAACTTTTTGTAAATCCTCGTGCTCTTTTTTAAGAAGATCGTTTTCTTTTTTTACGCCAAAAAGATCGACAAGAAAATCTTCGAGAAGTCGGGCTTTTTGGATTAAATCATTTTCGCCACTTAAGAATTCTGAAAATTTTTGATCCAATTTTACCAAGCCTTCACGCTCGTAAAGATCTTCGAAAGTCAGGCCAAATTTGGGATTTAAAAAATTCGAATAATTCATTTTTGAAAAAAAGATGTTCTGTAGATCAATGGGATCGCGGCTCTGCAAAAAACAAAAACTTTTTCACAAGACGGTTTTTTATTATTTTCTTTTTGCTGCCTCAATCGCGCCGTAAGAAATAATTGCCGAAGCACCAGCTCTTTTAAATGACATTAAACTCTCGAAAAAAACTTGATCAAAGTCAAAAGCGCCTTGAGCTGCGGCCGCTTTTAACATCGCGTATTCTCCGCTGACTTGGTAAGAAATGATTGGAAGAGGAAAATTTTCGGCAGCCTGAGAGACTATGTCTAAGTAAGGCATTCCGGGTTTTACGATTATTAAATCTGCGCCCTCATCAATGTCTAAAGCGATTTCGCGCATTGCTTCGGCCGAGTTGCGAAAATCCATTTGGTAAGTTTTTTTATCTTTTTCTCCTGAGGATTTTTTTAGATTTGAAGCCGATCCAACTGCGTCACGAAAAGGCCCGTAAAAAGCCGAAGCGTATTTGACAGCGTAGGACATTAGTAGCGTATTGGTGAAATTTCCTTCGTCCAAAACATCGCGGATTGCGCCGATTCTGCCATCCATCATGTCGGAGGGAGCTATTACGTCGCAACCCGCTGCAGCTTGTACCAAAGCCTGTTCGCAAAGAATTTCGATTGTCGCATCATTTTCGATTCCGCCTTTTTTATTTATGATTCCGTCGTGGCCATGAGAGGTGTAGGGATCGAGTGCAACGTCAGAGATTACGCCGATTTCTGGCACGGCATTTTTAATCGCGGCAATCGTGCGACAGATTAAATTTTTTGAATTTGTTGCTTCAGTTCCGGTTGGATTTTTGAGCTTTTGATCAGTTATGGGAAAAATCATCAAAGCGGGAATGCCAAGCTTGTGCGCCTCTTTGGCTTTTTTCACAATCAAATCAATCGAGAGGCGAAAAACTCCTGGCAAAGTGGAAATTTTTTCTTCCTTATTTTTGCCTTCGATTACGAAAAGTGGTAAAATTAAATCACTTGGCGTGAAAGTGTTTTCCGCAGTTAATTCGCGGATCCATGGGGCTTGACGATTTCGTCTCAAACGAGTTCTTGGAAAAAAAGACATTGCTGTAAATTTGTAATTAAAAATTCCTCAAAACATGAAAAACATTCTTGAAGAGATTTACCAGTACAAGCTCGTCGAAGTTAGAAATCGCAAGAAAAATCTGTCGGTTCAAGAAATTTGCGCGCGGATAAAATGTGGCGAAAATAAATCGGAACATTCCGCTGTGAATTTTTTTGCGGCGCTAAAAAACAAAGATGAGCGTGGTGAAATTGGACTGATTTGCGAGATCAAAAAAGCCTCGCCCTCTTACGGAATAATTCGCGAAGGTTTTAATCACCTTGAAATCGCTAAAGCTTACATAGAGGCGGGCGCAACATGTCTTTCAATTTTAACAGATGAGAAATATTTTCAGGGCAAAGATCAATATTTGGAGGAGGTGCGAGCACTAACGAATCTACCGATTTTGCGAAAGGATTTTATTGTCGACACTTACCAAATTTACGAAGCAAAAATGCTTGGCGCAGATTGCATTTTATTAATCGTAGCAATGCTTGAAGACGCAAAATTAATTGAGCTTGAGCAATGTGCGTTAGATGCCGGCCTGTCTGTGTTGATCGAGGTTCACAATGAAGTGGAATTGCAACGTGCGTCGAAGTTAAAAAGTAAATTGCTGGGCATTAATAATCGCGATCTGAAGACGCTGAAAGTTGATTTGCAGACTTCATTATTGCTCTCAGATCTGGTTCCAAATGATTACGTTTTAATTTCAGAAAGCGGAATAAAAGACGCGCTGGATATTGATTTGTTGCAGCAAGCGGGAATCAATTGTTTTTTAATCGGCGAGCATTTTATGCGGCAGAAAGACATTGCCAAAGCGGTAAAAGAAATTGCTATTTTGCCTCAATGAATAAATATTTTTTTAACACCGCTTACAGCAGTTATCTAATAGAATTCCAATCCTCCCAACTTAAGTAAATCAAGGCTTTCCCATGGAAGTAGCAATTAAAAATACCTACGACAAAAAACTAAAAAAAGATTATCAAATCACCATTCCTCACGCGATGATTAATGGCCGAATCAATGATTACGTTGCCAAGGTTGGCAAAACTTTTTCTTTGAAAGGTTTTCGTAAAGGCCAAGTGCCGCACGACATAATTAGAGAAAAATACGGTAAATCAATAATGGCTGACGAGGCCGATAAAATTATTTCCGACACGTTAAAAAAGTTGGTTGAAGAAAATAAAATCAAACTCGCTTTGCCGCCAAAAATCGACATTAAATTTTTTGAGATCGACAAAGATATTGAGTTCGTGGCTACTCTTGAGCTTTATCCAGAACTTCCAGAAGTTGAGTTGAGCAAAATTAAAGTCACTAAAAGAGAGGCGGAAATTGCCACTTCTGACATTGACGAAGCACTCAACAAAATGCTGAAACTCTATCGCAAGTGGGACAAGCAAGATGTTGGCTATAAAGCTAAATTAGGCGATTCAGTAAATATTGATTACGTCGGAAAAATGGACAAAAAAGAATTCGAAGGCGGCGCTGCAAAAGGCCAACAGCTCGAGCTTGGAACCAATAGCTTCATTGATGATTTCGAAAAACAGTTAGTTGGCAAAAAAGCTGGCGAAGAAGCTCGCGTGAAAGTGAAATTTCCGAAAGAATATCATAAAGAAGAATTCTCAGGAAGAGCGGCGGAATTTGATGTGAAGATCAATGAAGTTCTCACTGCACAAATGCCAGAAGTTACTGACGAATTCGTCAAAACTAATTTCGGAATGGAAAATAAAGAAAAGTTGGTCGAGGCGGTAAAGGGTCAGCTTGCGAACAGCTACGAAGAGATGTCGCGCACATTCTTCAAAAAAGAGTTTTTTGATTTCTTGAATAAAAAACACGATTTTGATTTGCCGACTGGTTTGGTTGAAGAACAATTAACTCAACTCTGGACCGAAGAAGAACAGGCTAAATACAAAACCGAAAAAGAGGCGGAAAAAGCCAAAGAAAAGAAGCGCGAACTTGCCGAACGCATGATTCGCTGCGGCATGATTTTGTCTGAGCTTGCGCAAAAAAATAAAATCGAAGTCAGTAATGACGACGTGAATAAAGAGTTCGGTAAAATTCTTACTCGCTTTCCTAACCAGGAAAAGGCAGTGATCGAATATTATCAAAAAAACCAAGGAGCGGTGCAGCAATTGCGCGGCTCTATTCTTGAAGAAAAGGCGATTGATTTCGTTTTGACTCAGCCTTCAATCGAGAAGAAAAAAATCGCTTTAAAAGAGTTCGATAAACTCTGGGCAAAATCTAACGAGGAATAAAATGCACGATTTTCTAGACGCACTAAAAATGGTTACCTTCCAAATTCATAAAGAGGGTTTCAAATTCATCTTCATCTTTGCTTTAGTCGCAATAATTCTGGCTTTGCTCAACAATGTTTTGGGCTTGATTGGTCTTGTTCTAACATTGTGGTGCGTTTTCTTTTTCCGCGATCCTGAGCGTGTTATTCCGGTTGAAGAAAATATTGTGATCAGCCCGGCTGACGGAGTGGTTACTCGCGTTGAATATGGCGTTGAGGCACCAGTAGATCTTGGCTACGACAAGCAAAAATTTAACAAAGTCAGTGTGTTTTTGAATGTGTTTAATGTTCACGTAAACCGCGTTCCGATTGGTGGCACAATTACTAAAGTTAGCTACAAGCCAGGAAAGTTTTTGAGTGCGAATGCCTCTGATGCCAGTGTAGAAAATGAAAGAAATTCAGCCGTTGTTAAGTTGGATAACGGCAAAGAAATCATCTTCGTTCAAGTTGCTGGTCTTGTTGCGCGTCGTATCATTTCTGATTTGAAAGAAGGACAAAAAGTATCGACGGGAGATCGCTACGGAATCATCCGTTTTGGCAGCCGCGCTGACATTTATTTGCCAGAAAACGTCGCAGTAAAATGTCTAGTCGGTCAAACAATGATTGGCGGTGAAACCATTATTGCTCGACTAGATTAAAACTAATTCAAGAACAGATCTCTAGTTTGTCATTTCCGCGTAAGCGGGAATCTAGGAGGTCTCGTAATTTACTCCGAGCTTGCTGTCCCGGATCCTCGCCTACACGGGGATGACGGGGAGAGATCGGTGTAGCTAAATTAAATTTTTATGCGCTCTTCAAATATTGCTAAACTTACTTCTAAACGCGAAGAAGCCAGAATTGGCGGTGGTCAGAAGAGAATAGATCTACAACACTCGAAAGGAAAATTGACGGCTCGTGAGAGAATCGAAGTTTTGCTCGATCCAAATTCTTTCGAAGAATATGGCCTTTACGTAGAGCATCGTTGCGCTGATTTTAACATGGATGATAAGAAGCATCCGGGGGATGGCGTTGTTACTGGGCAAGGTACAATTAACGGTCGTTTAGTTTTTGTTTATAGCCAAGACTTTACCGTAATGGGTGGCTCGCTCGGCGAAGCTCATGCGCGTAAAATTTGTCAGATTCTTGATCGGGCAATGCAAGTCGGTGCGCCAGTGATTGGCATGAATGATTCCGGCGGGGCGCGTATTCAAGAAGGGGTCGATTCACTTGGTGGTTATGGCGAAATTTTCCAGCGCAATATTGATGCTAGTGGAGTTGTTCCGCAGGTTTCTTTAATCATGGGACCATGCGCTGGCGGCGCAGTTTATTCGCCAGCTCTTACTGACTTTACAGTGATGGTTGAGAACTCATCTTACATGTTTGTGACCGGCCCAGATGTAGTTAAGACAGTTACTCACGAAGTAATATCTCAGGAGGATCTTGGTGGTGCATCAGTGCATGGTGCCAAGTCTGGCGTGGCTCATTTAACTTTCAAAAGCGATATCGAGGCTTTGTTGCAAACGCGTCGCCTCATTAATTTCCTGCCACTTTCTAATCAAAAATCAACTCCACAAATTCCAGTTGATGACACTTCAGATCGCGTAGATATTTCTCTTAACACGCTAGTTCCAGAAAATCCAAATCAGCCTTACGACATGTCAGAGTTGGTTGAAAAGATTTTGGACGAAGGTGATTTTTTTGAAATCCAACCTAATTATGCAAAAAATATTCTTGTAGGTTTTGGTCGCATGGAAGGTGAAACGGTGGGGATTGTTGCTAACCAACCAATGAATTTAGCTGGATGTCTTGACATCAAAGCCTCTGAAAAAGCTGCGCGCTTTATTCGTTTTTGTGACGCTTTCAATATTCCAATTTTAACTTTCGTTGACGTTCCAGGATTCTTGCCAGGAACGGATCAAGAGCATGCGGGAATTATTCGTCACGGCGCGAAATTGCTTTACGCTTACGGCGAGGCAACAGTTCCAAAAATTACCGTAATCACTCGTAAAGCTTACGGCGGAGCTTATATCGTAATGAATTCAAAACATCTTCGTGGTGACGTTAACTACGCTTGGGCGAATGCTGAGATTGCAGTAATGGGGCCAGAAGGCGCGGTGGAAATTATTTTTCGTGAAGATGCAAAAGATCCAGAATCAAAAGCAAAAAGAGTTGCTGAATATCGTGAGAAATTTGCTTCACCTTTTGTGGCTGCTTCACGCGGCTTTATTGACGAAGTAATTCGTCCGCAAAACACTCGCAAAAGAATTTGCGCCTCACTGCAGATTTTAAAAAATAAGAAAATCAACAAGCCTTGGAAAAAACACGATAATTTGCCTTTGTAGGCTAGCGTGTTTTGCTGAATTATTTCTTAGGGCCCCTCTTTTACTTTTCAGATTTTTACGCTTTGAAGAAGCGTCTGCGCTAAAAAAATTACACAAAGAATCTTTTTTATTTCTAACTGAGTAGTTTTTTCCTCGAAATTTTTTCGCTATTTTTTGCAGAATTATTGCTGTCGATTTTATCTTAAAGCCTTGCTACCACCTTCTTCTGTCTGGTATTAGTGGATGGATTTTATTCCGTAATTTGTTGTTACTTTGTCGAGTTAATGATTTGTTTAGAATCTTCTGATTTTTCGCGGCACTAACTTAGCAGTAATCACGCTTTTTGGCGTTTTATTTTGAATGAGCGCACCTTGATTCTTGCCTGAGCTTTAGATCATTAGGCGGCATTTGACGGGATAGTACTAATAGCAAGCCAGACTATATTTAAGATAGGCCTTATGATTTGGGTCCGCTGCCTTATTGAATACTACCCCTTCAAATGCCGCTTAGTTTTAACTAAGAGTGAATCTGTCTTTTTTCTACTGCCATTGCAGCTTCTTTAACCGCTTCGTTGTAAGTGGGATGGGCGTGACAAGTTCTAGCGAGATCTTCGGCCGATCCGCCAAATTCCATTGCCACAACAACTTCATGAATCGTATTTCCAGCTTCGCGACCAATTATGTGCGCACCTAAAATGCGATCAGTTTTTGCATCGGCAAGAATTTTTACGAAGCCTTGATCATCGCCAGTAGCGCGTGCACGTGAATTTGCCATCATCGAAAACTTTCCGACTTTATAAGCTATATTTGCATTTTTTAATTCTTCTTCGGTTTTGCCGACTGAAGCAACTTCTGGGTAAGTGTAAATCACATTCGGAATAACGTCATAATTTACGTGACCTTTTTGTCCGGCAATAATTTCTGCAGCAGCAACTCCTTCATCTTCAGCTTTGTGAGCCAACATCGCACCAGTTGTGACATCGCCAATGACAAAAATATTTTCAACAGAAGTGCGTAAATGATGATTTTCAATGAAGCCGCGCTGGTTAGTTTTGATGCCAACATTTTCTAATCCAAGGTTTTGCGTGTTCGGACGACGACCGATTGCAACTAGAACGACATCAGCCGAAAGAGTTTCTTTTTTGCCGTCGGCAACTGATTCGATTTCAACCAAAGCACCTTTTTTGTCTTTTTTTACTGACACAACTTTTGTTGAAAGGCGGAATTTGAACCCTTGTTTTTCAAGAATTCTTTGAAAGTTACGAGAAACCTCCGCGTCCATTGAGGGCGTGATTTTGTCTAGGTATTCAATTACCTCGATTTCCGCGCCAAAACGACCCCAAACTGAACCAAGTTCAAGTCCTATTACGCCGGCGCCAATCACGATCATTCTGCTTGGAACATTTTCTAAATCCAAAGCGCCGGTTGAAGAGATGATTACTTTTTCATCAATTTCAACTCCAGGAAGATTTGTAACTTCGGAGCCTGTTGCGATGATGAAATTCAGGGCCGAGATTTTTTCTTTTGACCCATCATTTTTTGTAACTTCAATCGTGTTTTTATCTAAGAATTTTGCTGCGCCTTCGATTGAGGTAATTTTATTTTTCTTGAAGAGTCCAGAGATCCCGCCAGTCAAGCCGGAAACGATTTCATTTTTATTGGCGAGTAATTTTGTTACGTCGATTTTTGGCGAAGAAACTTCAATACCTAATTTTTCAAATTGATGACCGGCATCGTGAAATTTATGAGAAACTTCAAGAAGAGCTTTTGAAGGAATGCATCCGACGTTCAAACAGGTTCCGCCGAGCGTCTTTCTTTTTTCTACGCAGGCAGTTTTTAATCCAAGTTGCGCCGCACGAATTGCCGCAACATATCCACCTGGTCCAGCACCGATAACCACTAGGTCAAAAATTTGCTCGCTCATATTTTGAAAAAATTATGTTCAATAAAAAACCAGCCATTTCCTGATGAAATGGCTGGTTAAGAATTTTTAAAATTCAGATTACTTTGTTTTCTGAATTTTTTTCTCTTTGACGATTTTTACCTCATCTAATTTGCCAGTTTTGATCAATTTTTGTTTGATCTTAGTGCGTAGTTTTTTTGCCTCATCACTTAACTTTCCGTAGCGATAGTTAACTAGGAAGTTATCGATACTACCGAACTTGTTAATTGTGCGAAGAGTTGACGCGGCAACTTTAATTTTGAGGTCTATACCAAGGGCTTCGCTCTTAAAAGAAAGGGAGTGAAGATTTGGCAAAAACTTTCTTTTTGTTTTGCGGTTGGAGTGTGACACTTTATTGCCACTCATCACTCCAACAGCGAGTAAATCACATTTTCTGGACATTGTTTTTAATAACTAAAGTTGTTCTGGATTTTTTGATTAGGTAGAAGTAGCGCCGCTGGCGGTGCAGTTTATAGCGCTTTGACCAGTGATTGCGGCTACAATCGAGCTAGCACCAAACATTGCAGCGATACCAGCTGCAACACCAATCATTAAACCCCAAGAGACTTTACCGGTGAAAAAGCCAATACCAACAGAAAGAATCGCGAAAGCCGCGAAAGCTTTACCGCCGTTACCGGTGACGATACGAAGAACGTTGCACATTACGTCTACTAGAACGTTGGAATTGACCAAAGAGTCACTGGCAATCGCCGCGAAGGCTGCAGAAGATGTTGCAGGAACAATCACTGGGGCAACAGCGAGTAGGAAAAAAGAAAAAAGAGTAACTCTAGAAATCAAAGAGAAGATTTGTTTCATATTTTAGAATGATTTATTAACTCAAATAAAAAGGCTTTAAGGAAAGCGAAGGGCAACTTACTTGGGGTTTTGCTTAAATTGCAACAGGGTTTTTTACGAAAATATTTGTGAAGCAAATTCTTTGTCCGCTTAATCTGATCTGGGTCAAAATCTAATTAAAATAATAATGATTAAACGCGCGCGCTATAAGGCTTTTTCTTTTTTAGAAATCTCGGTGGTAATTATGATTATTGGCCTTTTGATCTCTGCTATTTTAACGGGGAGTGAAGTAACCGCTAGCGCTAAATTAGTGCATGCCAGGTCCTTAACGCAAAACTCCCCAGTATTAAGCATTTCAGGCCTTGCATTGTGGTTAGATACCACGTCAGAAAAAAGCTTCTCCAAATTGGAAACCAAAGAAGGAGCTGCAATCAGCAGATGGAACGATATTAATTCTGAAGCATCTGTATCAAATTATTTAAGTAATAGCTCTGGAACATTGGCTGACCATCCCACTTACAAAGAGACGTGCATTAACGGATTGCCTTGTTTGTATTTTAATGGAACAACAAACAATAAAATTACATCCCCGAAGCAGATGGGAATAAGAACAAAATATATTTCGATGTTTCTTGTTTTTACTGGATCTGAAAGCGCCACATCCAGCTATGCATCCAATGTATTTAACAGTAATTTCGGTAGCGCCTGGGATAATAATAGCGGCGCTTTTCTTCTAACGACCGCTGTCAATTCTACTAAGTATTTTTTCTATAATATGCCGAGTAATTACGGCATCCAATATACTAGCTGCACCTCAATTGCATCCATGAATCCAAAGCAGGGATATATCTACAGCGTTGTTGATGATAACAGTAGTTCAATCTTTCATTACATAAATGGTGCCGTGGCCAATAACGCTGGTACTAATAGTGGGATTTTAACTAAAACATTAGGAATTGTTTCAATCGGTAACGGAAGCTATCAGGGAAATATTGGGGAGGTTATTATTTTTACCAAAGCGTTAACGACGACCGAAAGAAAATCCGTTGAGCAATATCTTGGCAAAAAATGGGGAATCGCAATTAATTCTTAGCGCAGAATTTTAATCTCCCACTCCAAATCGATTTTAGATTTTTCTTTCACCAGTCTTTTTACTTCATTGCCCAGATCAATCAAATCCTGAGCTCGCGCCTTGCCGCGATTAATCATAAAGTTACAATGTTTCTCAGAAATTTGCGCATCGCCGATAATTTTACCGCGACACCCTGCCTCGTCAATTAATTGCCAAGCACGCTTTTCTTGCGGATTTTTAAATGTGCTGCCGCCGGTTTTGGCGCGAATTGGCTGCGCTGTTTCGCGCTGCTGATTTAATTCGGAGATTTTTTTTGCGACCTTGTCAAAGGTTGATTTTGTTGTTTTGAACAATCCT
This sequence comes from uncultured Alphaproteobacteria bacterium, assembly GCA_903870105.1. Lineage (GTDB taxonomy): Bacteria > Pseudomonadota > Alphaproteobacteria > Rickettsiales > UBA1997 > UBA2645. The sequence goes on from CAIQBQ010000053.1 coordinate 15,172, forward strand.
TCAACAAAAATAAAATTTTTAGAAATTCTGCTGCCGCGATAAAAAAACCCAAAATCAGAATTTTTTAATTCATGCAAATTTCCTTGATGATCAACTGCTGTTGCGCTGATTAAATTTTCTGCGACATCCGATCCGTAACATCCCGCATTCATAGCAATTGCTCCGCCGATTGATCCGGGCACCCCGCTAAAGAATTCAAGTCCAGAAAGTGCAGAATTTTTGCAGGAAAGTGCAACATTGCCACAAAGTGCAGCAGCCCCGGCTCTGACCAAATCACCATCCACAGAAATTTTTGCGAACTCGCCAGGAAGTCGAATTACCACTCCTTTTACACCCTCATCAGAAATAATTACGTTTGATCCAGCGCCAAGAATTTGTACGGGAATTTCTTTTGAACAATTTTTTAAAAAATCTTGCAGATCTTCTAAATCAGAGGGGCGAAACATAATTTCTGCACAACCGCCAACATCAAACCAGCTTTTTAATTCAGCATTTTTACGATAGGTTCCGCGAACTGGTGGCAAGTTATTAAGCATGGTGAGTGAGATTAAAAATGACCGGAACGCGACCTTCTATTTCAGCTTTTTTTTGATATTTTGTTTTGACCCAATTGTCGGGAAAAATCTGCCAATCTTTTTTTGATTTTGCGTCCCAAGAAAATTTTTCACTGCATAAAAATTCAGCTAGAATCCAGGTTTTGTAAGAGTCGTGATCTGTTGCAATTACTAGCTTGCCGCCAGATTTAATTTTTGGAGAAAGAATTTTGTCAAAAAATTCTGTGGTCAATAAGCGTCGTTTAAAATGTTTTGCTTTTGGCCAGGGATCAGGAAATAAAATATAAATTTCGTCGAAAAACTTTTCCGGAAATTTTGCTAAAAGTAGACGCGAATCTTCAAGAGAAATTGATACGTTTGTTAGAGGTTCTTGCTCAAGTTTAGCCAGTAAATTCACGACCCCGTTAAGGTGCGGTTCGCAGCCAAAAAAATTTTTTTCAGGATTTTTTTTGGCTTTCTCAAAAAGAAAATCACCAAAACCAAAGCCAATTTCTAAAGAGGTAGGTCGCTCCTGTAAAGTTGTTGGTAAACTTATTGAGTAATCTTTTAAGGGGTTTTCCAGTAAGGATTTTTTGTGAGCTGAGAGCTTTCGACTCTTAATTCTTCCGAAGCTACGGATTAATCTTTGCGACTCTTTTTTCATGTCTTCCACCTTCAAATTTACTGCCCAGAAAGGCTTTAACAATTGCTAAGGCAGATTTTTCTTTCACTATTCTGGCGCCCAAGCAGATCACATTCGCATCGTTGTGAAGGCGCGCTAGTTTCGCGACTTTTATATTGTTACAAAGTGCAGCGCGGATATTTTTGTGGCGATTCGCTGCGATCGAAATTCCTATGCCGCTACCGCAAATTAAAATGCCAAATTCATTTTTTAATTTTGCTCCGAGCTTGTGAGCGAAGTCTGGGTAATCGAAGGATTTTTCAGAGGAGCTGCAGCCAAGATCTATAGTCTTAAAGCCTAGTGCGTCAAGCTCTGTAATAAGAAATTTTTTTAGAGAGAATCCGGCGTGATCAGAAGCAATTAAAATCTTTGTTGCACGGAGAGACATGAAGCTGCGAAATAAAGCCGCCCTTTTAAGAGCGGCAGGAATAGGCTAACGTTTGCGGTAAGTTTGAGCTTTACGAGCTTTTTTGAGGCCATATTTCTTGCGCTCAACCACTCTAGAATCGCGAGTTAAGAATCCGCCGGCGCGAAGTACTTTTCGGTTATTAGAATCAAAGTTAACCAAGGCTTTGCTGATTGCATTTGATAGAGCTCCAGCTTGACCACTAAGTCCTCCGCCAGAAATTGTAGCCATCACATCAAATTTATCGGTGCTTTTTGTAGCAACGAATGGTTCTTTGATAACGTTAATTAAAATTTCTCTGCCGAAGTAAGGTTTTGCTTCGCGTTTATTAACCTTGATTTTGCCAGTGCCTTTTTTGATCCATACGCGAGCGGTGGCATTTTTTCTTCCGCCACTTGCGTAGGCGCGGCCCAATGAGTCAACTTTTGATTCTGATTGTAGTACCGCCTCTGCAGCTTGAGCTTCAATAATCTTTTCTTTGAGTACTGTCATGTAATTAACCTCTTTTGTTTTTGCTGTTCATCGCGGCGATATCCAGAATTTGTGGAGTTTGTCCTTGATGCTTATGCTCAGGGCCTTTGTAGATATGAAGCTTAAGCATAACATCGCGCTGCAATGGTCCGCGTGAAATCATTCTTTCAACCGCATACTGCATAATTCTTTCTGGGAATTTTCCTTCTAGGATTTGACGAGCATTTCTATCTTTAATGCCACCCGGGTAACCAGTGTGCCAGTAGTAAAGCTTTTCGGCATATTTTTTGCCGGTAAGTTTTATTTTTTCAGCATTGATGATTACAACGTGATCGCCGCAATCAAGATGTGGAGTGAAAGTGGCTTTATGTTTACCGCGCAAGATATTGGCGATGATGGAAGCGGCGCGCCCAACAACAAGTCCTTCGGCATCAACTAGCCACCATTTTCTTTCGATTTCGCTCGGTTTTGCTGAGTAAGTTTTAAGCATTTTTTAGGAATTTTAAATAAGATCCAGGACCGCCTGGGATGTGAAGGGCGGCGCATTAAAGTTATCGACTAAAAAAAGTCAAATAAAGTTTTCCCAACGAGATAATTTCTTGGTGAGCCCGAGGCGATTCGAACGCCTGACCTACAGCTTAGAAGGCTGTTGCTCTATCCAGCTGAGCTACGGGCTCGTAAAGAAATTAAGAACGTTTTTTTGAAACGGGCCCTAAAAAATTTAGATTTTCATTGGGAGAATAACCATATTTTGTCCCTTCGTGTGAAGACGACGCTGCACAATGTAAGGAATATGGTTAAAAAGAATTTGAGTAAAAATGTTTTCGTTGTCAAAGATGAATTTCGTTCCGAAGAATAAAACATTTGGATAATCTTTGGAAACGCGATTCGTAAGTTGAGTTAATTTCTCCACGACATCAGTGTCGTAGCCAATGTAGGCCTTGGCGAAACGGCCATTGGCGTTGCAGTAATTTTTATATTTATTCAAAATAGATTTAGTTTTTCTGCGCATGTCTCGCCATCTTTTTTCTTCGCGCATTGTGTTTGAATCAACTTCGCCGACAGTTACAAAAATAAAGTTTTTAAAGATTCCTGGGAAAAGTTTTTTGATTTCAAGCAAGCAATTCATGCCGCTACCAAAAGTTTGATCGACAATAATTGCCGCTGTAGGCGCAGATTTATCAACGGCAGAGAGGTTTGGATCAGATGGCAAAAATTCGTAATTATAAAATTCCGCCTCTTTCTGCATTAGGTTTATTTTGAAGCGGCGATACATTCTGCGAATCAATAATCCCGAGCCAACAAAGATCGAAGTGATCAATAAAGTTATCCAGCCGCCTTCATAAAATTTTTCGAAAATAGTGATCAGTAGGATGCTGCTGCAAACAATGAATCCAATCACTGAAATTGTTAATTTGCTCAGCCATTTTTCTTGGCGATGACGATGACGGAACCAGTAAATACTTAGTCCAAGAAGCGACATTGAGAAAGTGATGAACACATTAATCGAGTAAAGCACCACCAAAACATGCACTGATCCGTCAGTGATTACCAGAGTTACTAAGGCCGCGATAGCCATGAATACAATGCCATTTTTAACTACTAAGCGACTCGAGAGAGAGCTGAAAGATTTTGGCATCCATTCATCGGAGGCCATGTTGGCAATCACGTTTGGACCAGCAAGAAATCCGGCATTTGCAGCAACAACCAATAGTCCCGCTTCAAACATCAGAACAACTGGAACGATGATGTGGCTAAGCTGGGTGTCGTTGTAAGTCCATGTTTGGGTAATCGAATAAAAAACGGTGGCGTTGAGAGTTTGTCCATCAACCTTAGTAACGCCCCAGAGTAAGTAGAGCAAAATGATACCGGCGGCAGTGAAGGCGAGAGATACAGCAACCAAAAACATTGTTATTTTTGCGGTGCGAATTCTGGGCTCAGAAAGCGTATTTACATTATTAGAAACCGCTTCCAAACCAGTAAAGGTACCGCCTCCCATTGAGAGCGCTTTTAGAAAAACAGAAAATACAAAAATCCATCCCAGAGAGTTTTTCATTTCTGTTGTTTCCGTAACTGCTTTAGGCACTAGAGCAGAAAGGCCATAGTGATGAGCTACTATTCCATAAATAATGAGAAAAATATGAGTCACAATGAAGCCAAGAAATACTGGCATCAAAAATTTTATCGACTCCTTCATGCCGCGCAAATTAAGGATTGCAAGAAGGATAACTAAACACAGTGCAACGATTAATTTTGCCTGTTGCCAGTCCGTCGGTAAAAAACTGAAGATCGCATCAACGCCACTGGCAATTGAGATCGCAATAGTGAGAACGTAATCAATAATTAAAGCCATGCCCGACACAAGTCCTGCGTGACGCCCAAGTAAGCGTGTAGCTACGCGGTAACCACCTCCACCATTTGGAAAAAGTTCGATTACTTGCGTGTAAGCGTAAGAAATAATAAAGACGGTAAAGGCGATGGCTATGGCCAAATAAATCGCTAATTCTTCGTGAGCGCCAAGCGCAAGAAATGCTTCTTCTGGACCATAACAAGAAGAAGAAATTCCGTCGGCGCCGAGTCCGACCCAGGCTAAAAAAGCAACAAGAGAGATGTGTCTTCGCGTATCTTTATTAAAAGGATCGAGCGGATTTCCGAATAAAAAATTTCTGATTTTAACAAACATTTTTGACCTTTGTCATTAATTCTTGGATGAGTTCTGGTGATTTTTGACCGGGATATTTTTCGATTCCTGATGATATGTCTATCATCTTTGCGCCACTGATTTCCAAGGCTTCATCGAGATATTTAGCATTCAATCCGCCAGATAAAAACCAGTTTTTTTTGGTAGAAAAATTCTTTAACATTTCCCATTTAAAACTTTTTCCGCTCCCGGGTTTTGCGCTGTCGAGAAGAAATAAATCTGCGACATCTTCAAAATTTTTAACATGTTCCAGATCTACGGCTTCACTGATTCTGAAGGCTTTGATAATTTTTATCTGAGGAAATCTTTTTCGCACTTCGCGCAGAAAATTTATATTTTCATTTCCATGAAATTGAAAAAAATCAGGCGAGAATTTTTGAGAAATTTTGGCGAGAAATTCAAAATCAGGATCAACCAAAACTGCAACTTTGGCAATTGTTGTGGGAATTATTCGAGCAAGAATTGAGGCGGATTCGAGCGCGATGTAGCGAGGAGATTTTTCGTAAAAAACAAAACCAATAAAATCACACTTTGCCTCAATAGCTACGCGCAAAGATTCTTTTTCTGTAAAGCCGCAGAGCTTCACTTTTATTTCGCTCATTGATTAAAACTTAAATCCAGGAGGAAGCTGTAATCCGCTAGTAGCACTGCGCACTGTATCGCTAGAGCCATCATCAGCTCTTTTTTTAGCGTCGTTGAGAGCGGCGATTAGTAAATCTTCAAGAATTTCTTTTTCATCTTGGTTGATTAGTGACGGATCGATGAAAATTTTTTTTGCCAAACCGGCTCCGGTAATAGAAATTTTAACCATGCCGCCAGCGGAGGAGCCTTCAAACTCTTGATTAGCCAACTCATCTTGAATTTTTTGCATTTTTTTTTGCACCTCTTGCGCTTGACGCATGAGCATTTTGATATCCATTTTAGTAAAAAATTTTGTTGTAAAAGTTATGAATTTTATAGAGCAGAATTTGGCTTATCCTCTTGAGAAGTCCGGCCTTGTCAATTTTTTCTTTGGCAAAAAGTGGATAGGAAAAATTTTTATAACCTTTGATTTCAATCACTAAATCTGCGATCTCAGTATTGATTTTAATCGGGGCATAAAGCGGGCCTTTATATTTAACACTAACCCTCACCTCATCAAATGAATATTCTCTTGGAATGGTAAAAGCGATTTGTTCCGAAGTTATCGCATCAATCTTTGATTGAGTGCCAAGCCAAGTTGGCAGTTGCGCTACGGTTTGGTTTTTTTCGAAGAGAATTAATTTTTTGTAATGCTGAAAACCGTAATCAAAAAGGTCGGTAATAACTTCCGCTCTTTGCCTCGGTGTTTTACCTTTGTTCATCACCGCGATTAAGTGACGATGATTTCGTTTGACGATGCCGATAACTCCATATCCACCCTCGTTAGTGTGTCCGGTTTTACCGCCAACAATGCCATCATAATTTTCACGAATCAGTGGATTGCGATTGCGCTGAGTGATGTTTCGATAAGTAAATTCTGGAATGCCAAAATAATGTGAATATTGCGGGAAATCTTGATGTAAGCGGATTGCCAACGTAGCCAAATCACGAATACTCATGTAGTGATCAGGTTCACTGAGTCCGTGCGGATTACGAAAATGGCTATTTTTTAACCCCAATTCTTTTGCCTTCATATTCATCAAGGCGACAAAATTATTGAGACCGCCAGCAGTACTTTCGGCAAGAGCGATCGATGCGTCATTGCCTGAAACGGCCAATAAACCTTTCACCAAAGAATCGATTGAAACCACGTCGCCATAATTTAAAAACATGCTGGATCCAGATTTATGCCACGCATCTCTACCGATTAAACACTGACTATTGAGAGAAATTTTACCTCGCTGAATTTGATCGAAAACCACATAAGCAGTCATAATTTTTGTCATCGAAGAGGGGGCAATTCGAGCGTCGGCATTTTTGGATAGAAGCACTTCTTTAGTGTCGGCATCGATTAGAAAATAAAACTGCGCTTCATGCAGAGCTTTACTCAAATCCTCGGCCTTTGCGGAAGAAGCAAAAAGAAATAATAGAGCGAGAATTAACTTCATTTTTGTATGGCAGTATCTGTGTTTTTGACGACCGTTCTAGTGAGTCCTGAGACTTGATTTTGCGTTGTATTTTTGTCGGCAATTGGGGTCGCTGAAGATTTTATTTTTGCTGATTTTTTTGGAGCGATCGCATCTGGATCATCAAGATTCTGACCAAAAATTTGCTTTGTTTTATTTTGTCTTTGCATCTTTTTCTTTTCCTGAACCAGCATTTTGGTGATCTCTATATCATCCTCAGTTTTTTTTGAATTAACCAAATCAACTACGCGCTGCAAAGAATTATTGCCGACCAGAAGGTAGCTTTTATCTGCCATTTCTGTGGTCACGCCGAAAGCGTCTAATTTGGGCACGCGGATAATATCAAATTCAGCGCCAACCCTTTGGAATGGAGGATAAAGAGCTAGATTGTAATTTATTTCAAAAACATTTGGCGATAGAGAGCCTGATGGATTGCTCATTTTGCCTTGTTCATAAATTTCTCGGTTTGGAAGATTTTCTGTCCTTTGATTTTCACCGAGTTCGGCGATGTCGACGTAAGGATAATATTCAATTCTATCGGCTAAATCTTCAGTAACCTCTTCTTCGGTTGGCGCCCTAGAAAACATCTTTTCTGGATTGGTCGGCTTATCTGGCTTGCGCCGCTCATTAATTTTTTTAATTTCTTCGCGATATTTTTTATTAAAATTGTCGTTGGATTTATTGAGGTCGGAAGAGCATGTAGAGAGTAGAAATAGCGATGAAAAGAGAGCGGCAATGCACCTCATTACTTACCTTTGGTTAGAATAGCATCCCGACCAGAATCGGTTATTTTTTTTGCCATTTCTTTGGCCTTATTTTTATTCGAAAATGGTCCGAGTAAGACGCGATAAATTGTTTTTTCACCCTCGACAGTTTCAATTTTTCCGGAGTGAAATTTTTTCATTTTTTTCAAAGTGGAATCGGCGCTACTAAGATTTGAGAATGATCCAACTTGTACAAAAAACTTTTGACCAGAACTGACTTCTTTTTTACTGGAGCCGGCCTCGCCAGCTTTTTGTGCATATTTTTTCTTTTCTATCGATTCATTGAGGTCAAATTCTACAGCTTGCACAGGTTCTTTTTTAGTTGCTCCAAGAATTTCTTCGGTTGGCTGTCCAGATGGAAAGGTGCTGGTAGCTTTTGCATTATCGATGTTTTGATCCTGATAATTTTTGATTGGCGGCTGTTCAGGTTTTATTTCGCCTTGTCGTAACGAGCGATTTTCAAAAGGAGTTATTTTGCCCTGAGAAGTTAAAGCCTGAGAATTCAACTCTGGAGTGCGAGTTACTATCGGGCGAGACTTTCCATGCAAATCAACAATTCTAATTTTTGGCTGACCATCTTTTTGCCAGAATGGCTGACTACATGAAGTCAAAATTAGGCAAAGAAAGACAATTAAATTACTTTTTTTCATGTGAAGAAAAATGCTGAGAGGCGTTGGAAATAAAGGGTGCACAAGCTCTAGTTTCGGGGGGTAAAAAGACAACAAAAATAAGGATAAGTTACTTGGGGTTTTTTTTGTCTTCGGCGTCGTCGAACAAGATACGACTAGCAGCGCCATCAAGATCTTCGTATTGTTTATTTTTTAAGCTCCACAAAAAAGTAGCGAGACCTATTAGGGCGGTAGCGAGAGTGATTGGAATTAGAAAAATTAAGACAGACATTTTTTTGAATTCATGCGTAGCGAGTTAAAAAGAACTAGCAACGAAGATGATGACATCGCAATTGCTGCAACCAATGGCACGACATGGCCGGCGATGGCATAAGGAACGGCGATTAAATTGTAAATCAAAGCAATTAGAAGATTCTGCTTCATGAGTGAAATTGCTTTTGTTGAAGAGTTAATCAGCTCGAGAATCGGCGTTAATTTTTGTCCCTGAATCACTATGTCTGCAACATTTTGTGAGATATCAGAGGCGCGGGAAAAAGAAATTGAGACATGTGCCAAGGCTAGAGCCGGAGCGTCGTTAAGACCATCGCCAATCATTACAAATTTCTCTAACTTCTGCAAAAATTTGACCTTTGAAGTTGGTGTTTGCTCAGAGTAAAATTCGGTGATTCCTAATTTTTTTGCTACGGATTCAACTGCTTTTTCTGAGTCGCCAGAAAGTAAAATTATTTTTTTCCCTAAGTTGCTAAGGCTCGCAACTACTAATTCCGCATCGCACTTAATTTCATCGGAAAATAAAAATACCGCTTCACTTTTGCCAAATCTTACGAAGCAGGTGAGTAAATTTTCTGTGTTTTCGAAATTGCTTTTTACATCGCAAAAATCTTTGCGACCAAGTCGTAAAATTTTATTTTCAAAATTTGCTTCTAGCCCAAAGCCTTGATTTTCATGGATCAAAAGCTCTTCTAAATTTTTGGTGTAGCTGGCTGAAATTGCTTGAGCGATCGGATGGCGACTATTTTTTGTTAGTGAGGCGGCAAGTTTTAGAAGATTATCTTCATTGCCGCTCAGCATTTTTATTTCGACTAATTTCGGTGTGCCGATCGTCAAGCTTCCAGTTTTGTCAAAAACTACGATATCGATTTTGCTTAGCTTTTCCAAGGCCTCACCTGACTTTACCAAAATTCCTTTTCGCAAAAAATTTGAAATTAGAATTGTTTGCACAATTGGTACGGCAAGAGCCAGAGCGCAAGGACAAGTGATAATTAAAACTGCAGTCGCATTCATTAAAGCAATTTCCCAGCCACTTTTTAACCAAAAGAAAAAGGTGGCTAAGGCAAGCAGGTGAACAGCTGGCGTATAAAATCTTGAGAGGTAATCAGCGAGGCGAATGTAGTGAATTTTTTTACTTTCTGCCTCTTCGCTCAAGCGAATAATTTCAGCTAGTAAACTATTTTTTGGTGATTTGGTAATTCTTATTTTGAGCGGTTGAGACAAATTGATTGTGCCGGCAAAAACTTCGCAACCTTGCGCAATCTTTTTCGGTAGGCTTTCACCAGTAATTAAGGCAATATCAATTTCACTTTCACCCGAAATTACAATGCCATCAGCGGCAATTTTCTCGCCAGCCGAGACCAGTAAAACCATGCCCTCGTACAATTGTTTGGTGGGTAGAATTTTAATTTTTCCATCCTCTTCAACTCTTCCAAAACTAGCGGCGAGTAGAGTAAATTCTGTCGCCATAGCAAAGGCTTTTTTGCGCGCTTTTAAATCGAGGTAGCGACCAATAAGCAGGAAGAAAGTTAACATCACCGCCGAATCAAAATAGACATGATTCGCGCCTCTAAAAGTTTCGAGCAAACTCACCACGCAGGCCAAAAAAATTGCGATTGAAATCGCCAGATCCATGTTTGGATAGCCTGATTTTATTGAGCGCGCAGCTGATAAAAAAAATGGTCGCGCTGAAAAAATAATTACTGGGAGGGCGATAAGAGATGAAAAAAGATGTAATAAATTTCTAGTTTGAGCGCCCATTTCAATTGCATCTGCAAACCATAAGGAAAAAGAAAATAGCATGATGTTGCCGGCGCCAAATCCAGCAACAGCAAGGGCGCGCAGGATTTCATCAGTGTATTTTTTTTCGGTGGAATTGAGTATTTCTTCGTCAAAGGGAAGAAGTTTGTAGCCGATGTCGTGAATTATTTGAATCAGATTATTGCCATCTCTTGCCGCACCTTGCCAACGTAAAAACAGAGTTTTTTTTGAAAGATTAACACGTGCAGTTATAACATTTTTTTGTTTTTTTAAAATGCTCTCAATCAACCAAATACAAGCGGCACAGTGCATTCCTTGCACCATCAACGAAACTGAATTTGCGCCGCTCTGCTCGTGAAAAACAAATTCTGAAATATCTAATTTTCCACTGATTTCTGGCTTAATTTTTCCGGCAGAAAAATTTTCTTCACGCAGTTTGTAGTAATTCTCAAAACCTAGTTTGTTGATGATTTTGTAAGCTGCACTGCATCCTAAGCAGCAAAACTCTTCTTGTGCTTCTTCGCCGCAATGCAGGCATTTACTGCACAACATAATGCCTTGTTAGGTAGAGCTTATCTTGTCCTTGAGATATCAGAATCACCGCATCCCATTGACCAGGAAGAGGGAAAGTGACGTCGAATCTATGAATGTGCTCCGAAGTGTCGGAGACAATAAAATCAAAACCCTCCTGAGTCGGTCGTGTGAAAGTAATGATGACATTGGTATCTTTGTTAAGGGTAGATTTGTTGCCAGATACCTTAACCAAAATTTCCATTTTATTTCTACCGATGTTGGTCGGCTCTATTTCAACTAACCAACCAAGCTCTTTTTGTTTTTCTACCTGCTTTAGAGTATCATTGTAGTTAAGGCCTTTTCGATAGGAGTCCTCAGTTGCAACGCCACGCCAGGTTTTTTTAGAAATGTAAATATAGCCAATATTTACCGCTATTACTACGCCAAAAAAAGCGAAAAAAATGTAAGGGATTTTGCTGCGTTTAGTTGCGGTTTTTATTTGCATTGTCTGAGGAAGTTTTTTGTCGATGAATTCGCGTTAGGCAGAATTTTAAATCAGTAGAAATCTTGGTAAAATCGGCAGTAAGAATTTCTTTTCGTGCAATGACTACATAATCAAAATTATTTTTAGCATATTGCGGAGCAAGAGAGCGTATGGCTTCGCGCAATCTTCTTTTGGCGCGATTACGCTCTACTGCTAATTTACTGACAGTTTTTGCTACGGTGTAACCGGCGCGACAAAAATCTTTTGAATCTTCGCGTAAGTAAATTTCTAGGGTGGGGTAAGCTAGCAAGAGAAGAGTTTGTGAAAAAAACTTCTGACCTTGTTTGCTAATATTTTGAAATTCTGCGGATTTTTTAATCTTGAGAATGTGCAAGTCTTATGGGTATTAGACTGACAATGAAGCGCGACCTTTAAAGCGACGACGAGAAAGAACCCTGCGTCCGCCAACGGTTGCCATTCTTGATCTAAAGCCGTGTCTTCTTTTGCGTACTATTTTGCTTGGTTGCCAAGTTCTTTTCATAAATTTACCTGATTTTTTCCCGATTTTTTAAATGTGTATCAACAAAGGGGCGGCGCAACCTATTTACCGATCTTTAAATGGCAAGTGAGGGAGTCGCCGAGCCTATATCGCTGACGAGTTTTTGAATAAATGCTTACTTAACAGTTTCATTTTCGTAAAAAAAAGATTTGCAGAAGTAAGTTTGGACTAGTTTTTACTTTTTCTAGATCTCTGTTTTTATGGGTGTGATAGGGCCTTAATTCTTGCCAGCACTTCGTCTTTTTCTAAGATCTCGATTACGTCAAAAATTCCACCCGGAGAGGCAGAAGAAAAAGTTAAAACGATACGAAGTAATGGTCCAAAATCTTTAATCTTCAAACCTTTAGCTGCGGCAAAATCATTGAGAGAATTTTTAATTCCCTCATGCGACCAATCATTCAAATCGATAAAATTTTTTTGTAATTCACCGAGAAGAGATTTTTTTTCAGCTACAGTTTTTTTATCTTCTTCATCAAGTTCTTTAAAAAACCCATTACGATAGACCGAGATTCGAGCTGCCAATTCATCCAAAATGCTTGCAGACACTTTGCAAAAACTAATCGCTTTTAAAATTCTTTTTTTCTCCATCGTGACGAGAGAGGAAAATTCAGAAAATTCCAAAGAATCAGACCAGAGGCCTCTTTTTTTAAATAGCAATTCCAGCAGTTCCTCGCTGCTCTTTTGGTTAATGTAGTGCTTATTAACCGAATCAAGTTTCGTGAAATCGAAACGCGATGGCGACTTGCCAACTTTGTCTAAATCAAACCACTCAACCGCTTGTGCATCGGAAATAATTTCAGAATCGCCGTGCGACCAGCCGAGGCGAAGTAAATAATTTCTCATTGCCTCGGGAAGATATCCCATGTCTTTATAATCGATCACCGAAGTAGCGCCGTGACGCTTAGAGAGTTTGGCTCCATCCGGTCCGTGGATTAGTGGAATATGCGCGAATTCGGGCACTTTCCAACCCATTGCTTGATAAATTATTTTTTGACGGAAGGCGTTTGTGAGGTGATCATCGCCGCGAATTACGTGAGTGACTTGCATGTCGTGATCGTCAACGATAACTGCCAGCATGTAGGTTGGAGTTCCATCTCCGCGCAGCATTATCAAATCATCAAGCTCGGAGTTTTTTACGCGAATTTCACCCTGCACTAAATCTTTAATGACCGTGTCTCCATCAAGCGGAGCCCTGATTCGAATCACTGGCTTAACCGTCGAAACTTGCGACTGTACTTTGTCACGCCACGGACTTTTAAAGCGAAAAACCTCTTTTTTTTCTTCGGCGTTTTTGCGCATTTCTTCAAGCTCTTCTGTCGAAGTGTAGCACAAATATGCCTGATTTTTTTCGAGTAATTTTTCGGCAACTTCTTTGTGACGTGATAAATTTTTTGATTGAAGAATAAAGTCTCCATCATGCATTAAGCCAAGCCAGTCAAGGCCTTGCAAAATTGCTTCAATCGCTTCTTTTGTCGACCTTTGTGCGTCAGTGTCTTCGATTCTGAGTAAAAATTTTCCACCGTGATGCTTAGAAAAGAGGTAATTAAATAGGGCGGTGCGAGCTCCTCCAATGTGTAAATAGCCGGTTGGAGAGGGGGCAAAGCGAGTGATGACAGACATTAGATTTTGAATTGACTTATCGGGTACTGGTTAGCAACTTAAAAAAATATTATCCCAAATCCAAATTAAATTTTGTAAGCAATGGTAATCTCTCATGCTACGACAGACGTTGGTGCAAAGCTCTTAGAACAAAAGGTTATTTCCGAAGATCAATTAGGAATTGCGCTTAAAGAGCAGGATCGTCTTAAGGGCGCAAAAACCATCGGGATGATTTTGGTTGAGATGGGATTTGTTTCTGAAGGTGCGCTTGGTGAAATTTTAAACGAATCAAGCGGTGCTAAAAAATTCGATCTAAAATCGACTATCATCGATGCAAAATTAGTTAAAAGAATCCCTAAAGATTTTGCGTCTCACAATAAAGTTATTCCAGTTTCTTTCACGTTGGATTCGGTAAGCATAGCGATGGCCGACGTGTTTGACATTGTTATCATCGATCAAGTTCGCCGCTTTTTTCCGCCGAATTTCCGCATCAATCCTGTTTACGCGCCAGAAGCAGATTTGCTGCAAGCGATTGATCAGTATTACGGCTACGAAATGTCGATCGAAGGAATTTGCAAAGAAATGGAGAGCGGCGATAAGAACAAGGCTCTAGATGAAAATCAGTTAAAGGGCGATTACAAAAGTCCGGTGGTTCGTCTTGTTGATGCGATTCTGACTGATGCCGTGCACAGTGGCGCGTCGGATTTGCACTTTGAACCAGAGGCTTCTTTCTTACGTATTCGCTACCGTATTGACGGAAAGATGGTTCAAATTCGCTCGCTCCACAAAGATTATTGGTCGGCACTTTCGGTGCGTCTCAAAATCTTGTCGGGTATGAATATTGCCGAATCCAGAAAGCCACAAGATGGTCGGATTAATTCTGAAATTCTTGGACGCAGAATCGACTTTCGTGTTTCAACTCAACCGACGATTAATGGTGAAAATATCGTAATGCGGATTTTGGATGAAAAGCAGTCAATTCTTTCCATGGAGAAGCTCGGTTTTTCTGAATTAAATGTGAATGCGCTGAAAAAATTGGTTCAGCGTCCGGAAGGAATGATCATCATGACTGGTCCGACAGGATCTGGTAAAACTACTACTCTCTACACGGTTCTCAGCTATATCAACTCGATCGATAAAAATATTATGACACTCGAAGATCCGGTCGAGTACCATATTCCAATGATTCGTCAGTCAAATATTCGTAGTGAGATCGGGATGGATTTTGCCGCCGGGATTAAAGCCATTCTACGTCAAGATCCCGATATCATTCTCGTTGGTGAAATTCGTGATAAAGACACTGCTATTACCGCGATTCAAGCGGCGATGACTGGTCACCAAGTTTATTCTTCTCTACATACAAACGATGCAATCGGGGCAATCCCACGCTTGATGAATATCGGCGTTCCAAATTATCTAATGGCCGGAGCCTTGATTGGTGTTGCCGCGCAACGTCTCGCGCGCAAACTTTGTATTCATTGTAAAAAAGAAGGGCCGATTACCGAACTCGAAAAAAAGTTGCTTGGTGCTAAATATGCATCCCTAACCAAGCTCTTCAGAGCGGTTGGCTGCGAGAAATGTACCAACGGTTACAAAGGGCGAGTTGTTGTCGCTGAAATTCTTTCATTTGATCGCGAGCTTGATGATTTAGTGGCAAGAAGCGCGAGTCGCAAAGAGATCGCGGCTTATGCTTTGAGTCATGGGTTCGTGTCAATGGTCGAAGACGGCTTGCTTAAAGTTAGCGCCGGAATAATAGACCTGAAGGAGCTGATTCGCGTTGTTGATATGACAGACAGAATGTAGTCAGCGCTCGAATGCCACTTTGTTATCTTTATTAAGACATCTGTGACGTTCGTGATTTTGGCCTTCAAGATGTATAATTAAAATTTTTCAAATGACCTTACTCTCAAAATCAAATAAGCCTCTTGAAGAAGAGATAATCCTCTCTCAAGGATTGGCTAATAAATCTTACTCTATCTCAACCGACAATATTCATGTGACGGTTTGGCCAGAATTCCTCGACAGTAAATCTAGTCTTATAGGCGATCTTTTTGTCTGGGCTTACCATGTTAAAATTGACAACGGACGAGATGATGCTGTTAAGTTAATGAGTCGCTACTGGCGCATCATTGACGAGAAGGGATTTGTGCAAGAAGTTAATGGCGAAGGTGTGGTTGGAGATCAGCCGGTGATTGCCTCTGGAGGTTCTTACCAATATTCTAGTGGAGTTCATTTGCGCTACCCATCTGGCATTATGATGGGAAAATATCATATGAAAAAAATCAGCGATGAAAATGTTTTTGAAGTTACGATTCCAAATTTTTCGCTCGACGTGCCGAGCATTAAAAACATCGTTAACTAAACTTTGATTCTCCACTCTTCATCCCTTCCTGCATTTCGTATTTTTTTCATCATTGCGAGCTTGGTGTGACAATTCATCTCGAAAAAAACTAGATGTTATGTTGTGTCGCTTAATTCTTCGTAATGATGATTATTTTTGAATCTTTCCCTTTTAATCAGTGTTAATTTTAGTCTTTGATACCGCGGGTTCTAACCTTTTTGTGGCCTTACTAAGTGAAGAAAAAATTCTCACCCAAAACGTAATTTCTGAAAGTGGAAAACAAGCCGAATTGCTAATTCCTGAGATCGAAAAAATTTTGCGTGAACAAAAAATTTGGTATCAAGATTTGGGTTTGATTGTCGCTACAAAAGGCCCGGGCAGCTTTACTGGAACGCGCATCGGACTAACTGTGGCAAGGACTCTAAAGCTCGCAACTAACCTTCCTTTAATTTTAATAAATTCCGATGAAGTCAAAAATTTTGGAATCGATTCGATCGCTTCATTCGGTTTGGAAAAATTTCGCCGCGGTGAAATTTCAACAGATCTCAATCCGATTTACTCAGGGGGACCGAGAATCAGTGAGCGAAAAAAATAATTCCTACATCACTTCACAGTTAGAACTAGATCGAGTTGTCGCGCTAATTCATGAAAGAAAATTGGTCGCGTTAGACACGGAATTTACGCGTCAAACTACTTACTATCCAATTCTTTCCATCGTCCAAGTGGCGGTAAAAAATTCTGCTGGAATTAAAGAGTCTTTTATCATCGATTGTCTTATCGAACTTGATCTAACTGGCTTCTTAGCAATTATTGCTGACGAAAAAATTATTAAAATCCTGCATTCACCGGCGCAGGATTTGCAGATTTTTAATCGACAATCCAAACTAATTCCTCGCGGCATTGTAGACACACAAATTCTCGCGAGTTTTTGTGGGCTTGGTTTTAATATTGGCTATTCAGGATTGGTCGAAATTTTGTTCAAAAGACAGTTAAATAAAAATCAGCAAAGAAGCGATTGGCAACGTCGTCCACTTAGTTCTGGGCAAATAAAATATGCTTTTCTTGACGTATTTTTTCTCGAAGAAATTTATGAAAAACTCTCGGCTATTTTGAGCAAAAAAAATCGTCGTAATTGGTACGCAGAAGAGATGGAAATTTTTACACAAAAATTGCTCACGCATTCAGAAGAAAATCTTTTGAAGAAATTTTCTTTACGTCAC
This sequence comes from uncultured Alphaproteobacteria bacterium, assembly GCA_903870105.1. Lineage (GTDB taxonomy): Bacteria > Pseudomonadota > Alphaproteobacteria > Rickettsiales > UBA1997 > UBA2645. The sequence continues at coordinate 32,192 of CAIQBQ010000053.1, forward strand.
AAAAGTCAGAAACAAATTTTTCAAATCGAAAATTTAATTTCTTGGCGCGAACAGTGGGCGCAAAAACTTGATGTTCCGAGGCAGCATCTATTGCGAGATGAGCGCATTGAAATGTTGGTTGCGGAAGAATTCGCGGCGAAAGATTTGGGTAAAAAATTTACCAAAGAAATGATTGCCGAGGTCACAAAAATTTTAACTAACCAAGAACAGTTGCCAAAAAGAAAAGAAAATATTCCGATTAGCGATCAGCAAAAAATAACCATCAACAAAGCAAAGGCATTGATCGCAAAAATTTCAACGCGGGAAAATTTTCGTGAACAATTTTTGCTCACAAATTCTGAGCTAAAAAAAGCTGTTTGCGAAAAAGTTAATCTCAAGGAAACTATCACCAACTGGCGCTACCAGATGTTTGGTGAGGAGCTCGAACATTTAATTCACAACTCATGAAAATCATCGCGGCGAACTGGAAAATGAATCATGATTTTGACGAAGCCGACACTTGGCTCGACAGTTTTTTTCATCACTACTCTGCAAAATATGAGCAGCTAAAAGATGTTGAAATGGTGCTTTGTTCGCCCTCAATTTTGCTCGATTATCTTGATTCAGAATTAATGGAAGATGGCTTTCAGCTTCTAGAAAAAATGGCACAAAAAGACGGCAGAAAAATTGAAGATTTTTCCGCAGAAGAATTGAATGAGGTAATTGTTAATGCCCGTCCAATCAAGCTTGGAGGACAAGATTGCCACTTCGAAAAAAGCGGATCTTTTACCGGCGATATCAGCGCTTCAATGTTAAAAAAAGTTGGTTGTCAGTACGTAATTTTGGGTCATTCCGAAAGACGCGCCAAGCATTTCGAAAGCGATGAGATTGTTGCAAAAAAAATTCGCGCCGCGCTTGCGGAAGAATTAATTCCAATCATTTGCGTAGGTGAAAATAAAGAGAGCAGAGACAGCGGCGAACATTTGGAATTTGTTCGCAAACAGTTGCTTGGCTCAATTCCGCAAGATTTAAAATTTATAAAATTAGTGATTGCTTACGAACCAATTTGGTCAATTGGAACGGGCGCCATTCCAACCATGGGGCAGATATCCGAAATGATGGATTTTATCAAGAGAACTGTCGAAACAGAATCTTTCACGCTTTACGGCGGTTCGGTAACTTCACAAAATTCAGCAGAAATTTTAAGCGCCACTGGTGTCGACGGATTGCTTGTGGGCAAGGCCAGTCTTGATGTGGAAGAGTTTGTTAAGATCTCGCTTAGTTAATTAGTCGACAATTTTTGACGCATTAACAATCGCCAAAGTCCAATGACAATTTTAAGCGGATGCAGTTTTGACTGCGCTAAACTAAGTATTTAGGAAGCGGCAATGTTATTCTCGCTGAGTTCAATGGCTTTAAATTTGTAAGGATGAATGCCGATGTCCGTATTATTTTGTAGAGTTTAATATCCCCACAAATTTTCTTTGAAGTGCTTAGCTATAAATTCTTGATGGAGCTTTAGATCAGCTTCCAGCGCAGGAAAATCGCGCTTCGGCAAGATATTTTTATTTTCAGCGACATCGGCATCTGTGATAATTTTTGTCGCTTCTTTTTGCTTGGCGCCAAAACCAAAACCAGTTTGTGCGCCACCCATCAGCTCGATATAAACTTCACAAAGTAACTCGGTGTCCAGCAAGGCGCCGTGTTTTGTTCTCTTGGTTAGATCGACATTAAACCTGCGACAGAGAGCATCGAGCGAAGCGGGAGATCCGGGAAATTTTTGCCGCGCGATGGTAAGTGAATCGATCACGTTTTTCATGTTTAGCTCAGGCAGTCCAAGAATTTTTAATTCGTAATTAAGAAATTTTGTATCGAAGGCGGCGTTGTGAATGACGATTTTTGTATCTTCGATAAAGTTTAAAAATTTATCGGCAACATGATCAAAAATTGGTTTGTCGCGTAAAAATTCACTGGAGATTCCGTGAATTTTGAAAGCCTCTTGAGGCATGTCGCGCCTGGGATTGATGTAGCTGTGAAAAAAATTTCCAGTGCGAACTTTATTGACCAATTCGATCACTGCGATTTCAACAATGCGATGTCCGCTGCGCGGATCAAGGCCGGTGGTTTCTATGTCGAGACAGAGTTCGCGCATTTTAGTTTCCGAAGTTGTGAGTTGATTTTGGTTGGCAGAAGGAACGCGATGATTCTGATTTTACAAAACTCACGACTTCCTGAACTGTTTTGCTCGAGAACTCTTTGGAAATTTCTTCGACGCGTGCAGAAAAACTTTTTTCACTTTCGGCGAAGGCTTGTTTGAAGAAATTGCGCAGTGCATGGATATCTTCGCGAGAGATTCCGCGACGTTTCATTCCAATGAGATTCAGGCCAGCAAGAGAGGCCCGTTCGCCCATTACCAAACCATTTGGAATGACATCATGCTCAACGCCGGACATGCCACCAATCATGGCTCCAGCTCCAACACGAACGAATTGATGTAGCGCAGAAAGTCCGCCTATTACGACATGATCACCAAGCTCAACATGCCCCGCTAGTGTGGCATTGTTAGCGAGAATGACGTGATTTCCGACTATGCAATCATGAGCAATGTGCACACCAACCATTAACAAACAATTGCTGCCGATTTTAGTTAGCATCGCGCCATCTAGGGTGCCTAGATGAATCGTCACATGTTCACGAATGCTATTATTATCTCCGATTACGACTTTCGATTTTTCGCTTCTGAACTTAAGATCTTGTGGTGCGAGGCCGATTGTTGCAAAAGGAAAGATCGTATTATTTTTGC
>CAIQBQ010000054.1 GCA_903870105.1 uncultured Alphaproteobacteria bacterium
AAATGTTTGATTTTATTGATCAAATTTTCTGGCAATTCCTTGTAAGACTCTACGGCTTCAAACTGTGAGTTTAGCTTCTTTGCAGGCACGGCGATGATTTTTTCGTCCATGCCTTTTTCATCCTCCATGATCAAAACGCCGACTGGTTTTACGGCGATTACAGCGCCGGGAATTACCGGAAAATCTGAGACGACTAGAACGTCGCAAGGATCGCCATCATCAGATAAAGTGTTTGGAATAAAGCCGTAATTGCACGGGTAAAACATTGGTGTGGCGATGAAGCGATCGACAAAAATAGCGCCGCTTTCTTTGTCGAATTCATATTTCACCGGATCAGCATTCATCGGCACTTCGATGATTACATTAACTTGATTTGGCGCGTCTTTGCCGATGGCGATTTTTGCAATATCCATGTTCTAAAATTTTTAAGTTGGGGAATTTGGTCGCAGCAAAATCGCAGGGAAATTTAAATTATCTACCTTCGCACTCGGCCTTATTTCTCTTAGCTCCTACATTTTTTGTCATCTATCACCCCAGCAAATGCCTGGTTCTGTAAAGAGATAGTGAAAATGAGAAGAATGATTGGTTCACGTAACAAAATAGAAGAGCAAGATTTTTCAATTCCGCTCGACCAACAAAATGTTCAGATTCCTTCAACTTGAAGAGATGGCCTAATTCACCTCTAAAATCACCGCACCGCCTTGTCCGCCGCCGATGCAGAGAGTTGCCAATCCGCGATTTTTGCCACGGCGTTTTAACTCACGAAGAAGATGAATAATTATGCGCGCGCCAGACATTCCGACCGGGTGACCAAGAGCAATACCGCCGCCATTCACGTTCAAAATTTCTGGATTAATTTCACCCATTGCTTGCTTCATGCCAAAATGTTTCTCGCAAAATTCGTCGGAAGCAAAAGCTCGCGTGCAGCCAATTACTTGGGCGGCGAAGGCTTCATTGATTTCGATTAATTCCATGTCTTGCAAAGTTAGACCAGTTTTGTCGAAAAGCTTTTTTGAGGCGAAAACTGGTCCAAGACCCATGCGCGAAGGATCCATGCCGGCATAAGCAAAATTACGAATGTAGCCAAGAACTTCTAAACCAAGCTCTTTCGCTTTTGACTCACTCATCAAAACCGCAAAAGCCGCGCCATCCGTGACTTGCGATGAGTTGGCAACGGTAACAGTTCCAGTAACTTTTTCAAAATATGGCTTCATCTTGGCGAGAGCTTCAAGCGTTTGACCCTTACGCACACCTTCATCCTCTTCAATCATCAAAGAATTTTTTTCGTCATTATTAAAAACAGGGATGATTTCTTCTTTGAAATTTCCGTTAGTCATTGCCGCTTCCGCTTTTTGATGCGAGCGAAGAGAGAATTGATCTTGCTCCTCGCGAGTGATCTTAAAATCCTTCGCAATATTTTCTGCGGTGCAGCCCATGATCAATCCAGAAATCGGATCAGTAAGACCTTGAACCAGCCCAATTACTGGCGTGAGGAAGTGTAAACGAAAACTTGTGAGCACAGAAAGTTTTTGCGAAAGCGTTTTGGCCTTCATCAAATTTCCAAAAAGTGCGGTCATTTTTTTACCAAAGAAAAGCGGAATATTGCTCATAGATTCAACGCCACCGGCGAAAATAATTTCCGCTTCACCATTTTGAATTTTTGACATCGCCGTGGTCATCGCTTCCATTCCAGAAGCACAATTTCTGTGAACGGTAAAGGCGGGCACAGACTCAGGAATACCAGCCTTCAACGCAATCACTCGCGCTACATTCGCTGCCTCCGCAGGTTGTGCAACATTACCAATAATTACCTCGTCAATTTTCTCCAAATCAACTTTCGAACGAATCAAAACTTCTTTGGCGATGCGCGCTCCTAGATCGTGCGCAGTAAGATTTTTCAACACTCCCCCAGCCTTGCCCATTGGAGATCTGAAGCCAGCAATAATTGCAATACGTTCTTTCATTTAATTTAAGTTTTGGAATTAGGGGAATTAAGAATTACGTTTATCGCGTTTTCTAATTCGTAATTCATAAATCAATGCCAACTCAAGAATTCATTACTTTTGCTCACTACCTCGCTGACCTCTCGAATGAGGTCGCTAAGAAATATTTTCGTTTGCCGAATGGCGAAATGGCTAAGGCCGATCAGTCTCCAGTTACTAAAGCTGATCGCGAAATCGAGGAGATAATTCGCGCTGAAATCGAAAAAAAATTTCCAGAGCACGGAATTATTGGCGAAGAATTTGGCACACAAAATGCTGATGCAGAATTTGTTTGGGTTTTGGATCCGATTGATGGTACATCGTCTTTTATTATTGGCCGTCCGATTTTTGGCACATTAATCGCGCTCACTTCTCGCAAAAAATCCATCTTAGGAATCATGAATCAGCCTATTAATGGAGAGCGCTGGATCGGCATTTCCGGTCAGGGCTCATGGCTCAATGGCAAAAAAATTCAGACAAGAAATTGCACAGAAATTTCTGATGCTGTGCTTTGCGCAAGCTCACCATTCTTCTTCAAGGATAATGACGCAGAAATTTTAAAGAGAGTCTCTGGGCTCACTAAATATCAGCATCTCGGTGGAATTATTTACGGAGGAGATTGCTATTCTTACGCCTCACTCGCCTCTGGTTTTGTCGATATTATTTTTGAACCTGAGTTAAAAATTTATGATTACGCCGCACTCATTCCAATTATTGAAATGGCTGGCGGAATTGTGACCGACTGGGATGGAAATGATCTTCAGTTACAATCTCCGGCGCGTCTTTTAGCTTGTGGCAATAAGGCGTTACATGAAAAAGTTTTAAAACTTCTTAAGTAAAAAAATAAATAAATTCATGGTTAAAAAACTCGAAGCAAAAAAAATTTTTGATCCAAATCACGGCGGCACTGTCGAGTTTCTTTTTGGTGCTAGTAAGTACGACCAAATCCCCAAAAATCACTTTCCAGAAATTGCCTTCGTTGGCGCTTCAAACGTTGGTAAATCTAGCCTGGTTAACGCCTTACTCGGGAAAAAAGTTGCCATTGTTTCTTCGACACCAGGACGCACTCAGCAACTAAATTTCTTTAAAGTTTCTGGCTATGAAGATGGTTTTATTTTAGTTGACATGCCGGGCTACGGCTTCGCAAAAGCACGCGACAAAGACATCGAACATTGGCAAAAAACTAGTTTCGAATATTTAACCAGGCGCGCTAATTTACGTCGCGTTTTCTTACTCATTGATCCAATCAAAGGCTTGAAGGAGGGAGATCGCGAAGTTATAAATATTTTTAACACTCTCGCTGTTTCATTCCAAATAGTACTCACAAAATCAGATAAATTATCGATCAATGAACGACAAAATATTGAGTCGGAAATTTTTGAAGAAATGAAAAAATGGCCAGCAGCATATTCCGAAATCATTGCCACCAGTAGCTCTAAGGGCTACGGTATTTTTGATCTTCGCAACGAGATCGTAAAAATTTTAGAAATTTCTTAAACTTTTTGAATTGCCCCGTCGTTAAAATCCAGAATGTGGCAATGAAGACAATTATTATGAAAATTTTTTTAATTATTTTTTTAACCAGCTTAGTAATTTTACTTCTAGTAATTTTACTCAATAGCGCCTCATACAACGGCCTTACCTCTTCTTCTAAAACTTCCTTAAATGACAAAAAATTCGAGTAATCCTCTTTTTACTGAAGCACCAAATCTTACGCCAAAACAAATTGTTGATGAGTTAAATCGCTACATCGTTGGCCAACAAGATGCAAAAAAGTCAGTAGCTATAGCCCTTAGAAACCGTTATCGTCGCAAGCTAGTTGACTCTCCGCTACGCGAAGAAATCGTGCCAAAAAATATTCTGATGGTCGGACCAACTGGAGTCGGAAAAACCGAAGTTGCACGACGTCTCGCTAAACTCGCCAATGCGCCATTCATTAAAGTTGAAGCAACGAAATTTACCGAGGTTGGTTATGTTGGGCGAGATGTTGATTCAATTATTCGCGATCTTGTCGAAGTGGCCATCAAACATCTAAAAAGTGAGTTAAAAAAAGACGTCCAAAAAAAAGCTGAAGAGCATGTCAAAAAAAGAATTGTAGAGATTCTAGTCGGCGAAAATCCTCTCGATGCCACGAAAGAAAAATTCTCTAAAATGCTTGATGCTGGAGAGCTCGACGAGCGGGAGATTGAAATTGACATTACCGACTCTTCTAGTTCTTTTACGAGTAGTTTTGATATTCCTGGTGGTCAGGTTGGCATGATCAACATCGGCGAAATGATTGGCAAAGCGATGGGTGGAGATAAGACAAAAAAAATACGTACTACTGTAGCTGATGCTTTAAAATCTCTAGTTGATGAAGAATCAAACAAGATGATTGATGAAGATAAGGTGATCAGAAAAGCGGTAAAATCAGTCGAGAATGATGGAATCGTTTTCATCGATGAAATAGATAAAATCTGTGTGCGAGGTCATTCCAAAGGTGGCGATGTTTCGCGCGAAGGTGTACAGCGCGATCTCTTGCCTCTCGTAGAAGGAACAACTGTTTCTACCAAATACGGAATTATTAAAACCGACCATATTTTATTCATCGCTTCCGGCGCTTTTCATCTAACAAAACCAGCAGATTTATTACCAGAATTGCAAGGTCGCTTCCCAATTCGCGTTCAATTAAATCCATTGAATGAAGATGATTTAGTCCGCATTTTAACTGAGCCCGAAGCAAGTTTAATCAAACAATATGTCGCACTAATTGCAGTCGAAAATGTGAAATTAAATTTTACTAAAGATGGAATTAGTGAGATCGCAAAAATTGCCTATCGTATTAATGGCGAGGTCGAGAATATAGGAGCACGTAGACTTCACACCATGCTTGAGAAAATTCTTGAGGAAGTAAGTTTTAAATCCAGCGAGATGAAATCTGGATCAAAGGTAACTATTGATTTGAAATACGTTAATGAACATCTTGGTGACCTAGCTTCTGGCAAAACTGATCTATCTAAGTTTATCCTTTAGCCTACTACTTTTTTTCTTTGGAAAGCCTTCCGAAATTTTAAATTTTTTTTGTTATGCCAAAAAATTTTTTATTTACTTCGGAGTCTGTTTCTGAAGGACATCCCGATAAAATCTGCGATCAAATTTCTGACGCTTTGGTCGACGCTTACTTAGCTAAAGACCCACATTCTCGCCTCGCGATTGAAACATTTGCGACAACTAATCGAGTTATTGTTGGCGGAGAAACTCGCGCACCACATATTCCGGCTGCAGAAATCGAAGAATTAATTCGCAGCAATATCAAAAATATCTGCAACGAACAAGCTGGTTTTCACTGGAAAAATCTTGAAGTTACTAACTTGATTCACAGTCAATCTCCTGATATAGCTCAAGGCGTAGATGCTTACGGATC
>CAIQBQ010000055.1 GCA_903870105.1 uncultured Alphaproteobacteria bacterium
GATGGTTGATCATTTCAGCGATTTTTGCGTCTAGTTGATCGGGCTTGTCGCACTCGATTCCTTTAATTCCGAAACTTTCAGCAAGCTTCATGAAGTTGGGCAGAGATTCCATATAGGATTGGCTTTCGCGTTTTTCGTAAACCAATTCTTGCCATTGCCGCACCATTCCCATGTAGCGGTTATTTAGAATAATTATTTTTACCGGAAGTTTATATTGCTTGATCGTCGCAAGTTCTTGCATGTTCATCATGAAGCTGGCGTCGCCGCTAACGCAAATAACTAGAGCTTCGGGATTTGCAATTTGTGCGCCGACGGCGGCAGGAACTCCGTAACCCATCGTGCCAAGACCGCCCGAAGTAAGCCATTTTCTTGGGCCAGTAAATTGCAAATATTGTGCCGCCCACATTTGGTGCTGACCAACATCGGTTGAAATAATAGGATTCGAAGTTTTTGTTAAAGCATTGAGCCTTTCCATTGCATATTCGGGCTTAATTTCCTTCTCGCTTCCTTCGTAAGAAAGCGAATCAACTTCCTGCCATTTATTAATTTTTTTCCACCAGTCGGAAATATCTATTTTGCCTAGTGGCTTAAGATTTTCCCAGGCCTCAAGCAAAGCCTCAAGAGCTTCGGCTGCATCGGCAACAATTGGCACATCAACGTGAATGATTTTGTTGATTGAGCAATCGTCAATATCGACGTGAATTTTTTTCGAATGTGGCGAGAAGCCCGAAACGCGACCAGTCACGCGATCATCAAAACGCGCGCCAATATTTATCATTACGTCGCAATCATACATTGCCATGTTGGCTTCGTAAGTGCCGTGCATGCCAAGCATGCCAATGAAATGCGAGTCGGTCATTGGGAAACAGCCAAGCCCCATTAAAGTGCTGGTAACGGGAAAGCCGGTTGCGCGCACAAGTTTGGTAAGCAACTCGCTTGCTTTGTCTCCAGAATTAATTACGCCACCACCCGTGTAAAATATTGGGCGCTTAGCCTTTAACATTAGATCAATCGCTGCAGAAATTTGGTCGTGCTTCAAGTGGCGTTTTTTGATTTCGTAGGAAGCGCGCGTTGGTGCAGTTTTTCCTTCGTAGATGCCGTGACTATTTTGTACGTCTTTTGGAATGTCGATCAGAACAGGCCCAGGACGACCCGAGCGCGCAATGTGAAATGCTTCGTGAATGATTCTGCCAAGATCATTAACATCTTTAACCAAATAATTGTGCTTGGTGCAAGAGCGCGTCAAGCCAGTAATATCAGCCTCTTGAAAGCCATCAGTTCCAATCACGCTAGTGGCAACTTGTCCAGAAATGCAAACGAGTGGAATTGAATCGAGGTAAGCGTCGGTAAGCCCGGTAATGGTGTTAGTTGCCCCTGGCCCAGAAGTAACGGTAATTACCCCAACTTTTCCAGTAGAGCGTGCATAACCTTCTGCCGCGTGCGCTGCCGCTTGCTCGTGCCGCGTCAAAATGTGCTGCAATTTTTTTTGCATAAAAAGCGCGTCGTAAAAAGGCAAAATTGCCCCACCTGGGTAACCAAAAATCGTGTCGACACCTTCATTTAGAAAGGCGCGAACAATTATTTCTGCGCCAGAAAATTTATTAGTCATTTTATTGAACTGAGAAAGTAACGCTAATGTCTTGCGTCGTGTTAGAATTTGTTGCGGGGAATTTCCATTTTTGTAAAGTTTTTAGCAACAAAACATTTAGACGCGGATCAGCGCAGGGCTTGATCAATTCCACATTTAAAACATTTCCATCCACAGAAATGTAAAAACGAGCTAGGGCCTTGCTTGAAAATGCTTCGTCGCGCAAGTCGTCGGGAATTTGAGGTAGAGGGTGAAATGTTGGTTTTAGTAGTTTTTCAATTTCTCCCGAAGCCTCGTCGGAGTGGATGTGGTAATGTTGTGATTTTTTCTGCAAGTTTTTTTCAAGCGCGTGAATTTCGGCGATTGATTTTTCTTTGTGAGTTTCTCCATTAGTTTTTCCGGTAGTTAAAAGCACAACCTCAAGTGTAACTTCGGGCTGCTTAACTTTTCCAAAAATAGAAAAATAAAAAACGGCAAGCAGTGCAAAATGCAGCAAAAATGCAGCGCAAAAACCAACAATCTTTTGATGTTTTTTTGAAGAAATTTGCATCAGGCTTAGAGCCTTATAAATAAAGGGTTAGATGGGATTTATTCTGAATTGTCCACTTAAGTGGACAATTCAGTTTTTTGCTTAAAAATTTTTACTCGCAATTAAGTAAAATGTTCTTCGCATTCCATATTGCGAAGCGTTAATTCCGATTCCCGAACCGTTGCTAAAACGGTAAGTTTTGTCGGTTAAATTTACGCCAGCGAGACGAAAATTTATTTTGCCGATTCGCGGTAAATCAAAATCACGCGCGATCGCGCTGTTGAAGATTGTGTAGGCCGGCATTGTGTTGCGGTTATTGTCGCCGGTGCGAAGTCCGGAAGCGTAAATCACGTCGCCAGAAATTTTAGTTCCCAGCCAATTGTAAGCAGCGCCTGCAGAAGCAGTCATTGTTTGCAGGTGATCCGGCGCAACATTGTGTTTTGAAATATATTCAATTTCTTCCGCTTCGTGAATATATTGATTGGAAATAATGTTGCGGGCGAAGGCTTTTTGTAGGCCGAGATTAAAGTAAGAACTAAAATTTTTCTTACGGTAATCGGCGGTAAATTCCGCACCGAAAACTTTTCCCTGCTGAAAGTTGAAAGGCACGTAAATCATTGCGTTGCCGAACTGGTGTTCGTCAATCATGTTTCTGATTTTCTTGAAGTAGCCGTCAATTCCGAGAGTCAGATTTTCGTCAACTTGGTGTGAAACTCCGACGTCGTAGTAGCTTGTACGTTCAGCGCGCAGCTTGCCGTAACTTTCTAAATTTCCCTCAGCTTCGTTGGTTGTGCCAGAGAAGGAGGCAAGTGAAGTTTGTGACATTTTTGCAACTGGAGCGGGAGTGAAGTAGCGCGAAAATCCGGCGTGGATTTTGGTTTTTTTACTCAGTTCGTAATTTGCATTGAGACGAGGGCTGAGTTGCGATTCTTTGCTGTAACTGTGCGCGGCATCAAAACGTGCGCCGTAATTGATGCTGAAATCATCCAAAGCCTTCCACTCATTTTGCAAATACAAGCTGTAAACTTGTGAAGTTTTATTGGCGATTTCATTGATTTGACGAGGGTCGGCTGAGGTTTGATCGTCGTTAGAATCAACGTCAAAAACGTAATTCTCGGTGGAAGAGTGATTGCGCTCATTGTTGAAATAAAAACCGCTGCGCAGGGTATTTTTTTCATTTAATTTCTTACTGAAATCACCTTGCAAACCACTGGCAAAACTTGAGCGATCAAGATTGGAAGCGCTGCCGTTAATCATCAAATCGCCTACGTAATCTGAGCGGTAATCAAGGCCGCTGTAACGAGTGAAGGTAGAGATTTGGTAATCAATGTCTGAGTCGCTTACGCCTTGCAAAGTCGCGATTGCGTAGCGGTTCGATTCTTTTTGCATTTGGCTCAAATTGCGCGAATCGAAAGAATCATTTCCACTCAAATTGTAAGTAGTTTCTTGCCCAGGATTATTGGGAATTTGGTAGCGACTGTCGGCATTTCCAACAATAAAACTCAGACGCTTTGAGGCGTCTAGCAGATAAGAAAAATATCCAAAAAGTTTATTTTGTTGGGTGTCGTTGTGAATTGATTTACGTGCTGCAGTTGGAGATTCGAGACCACGATTGTTCTGCAAATAAGTCGCGCTTAGGTAGTAATTTAAATTACCTTTTGAGCCGCTGATTTGTTGATTGGCACCGAAGTCATTATTTTGACCAGTCATTAATTCTGAGTAGCCACTTTTTTCGAATTTCCCGCCTTTGGTTTTAATGTCGATTACCCCAGCAGTACGAAGCCCGTATTGTGCTGGCATTGCGCCGGTGAGTAAATCAATTTTGTCGGCGAAATGCGTGTCGAGCACCTGACCAAAACCGGTCACGCCTTCTGGCAACATTACGCCATTAATGCGATATTGCAGATTGGCGTGATCGCCGCGCACGTAAAGTTGCCCATGGGCATTTTGCGCCACTCCGGGTGCGCGCAGCAAGACTTGATCCATTCCGGTCATTTGCCCTTGCGGCAAATTTTCTACCGCTTTTTGGTCAAATGAAAACGAGCTTCCGCCAGTTTTTGGCGAGAGTTTGTTACGTGATTCGTCGAGTTTTTTTGCAGTAACTTCGTAGTTCCAAGTTTTGGCAGCGAAGGCTGTTTGGCTAGCAAACAGAAGGAGGATGAGTAGTTTTTTCATTAAATAAATTTCTTAAATTGCGTCTAGGTAACCCCGAGCTTATCGAAGGGTGACCGTCTAAACGTTCTAAGAAATTCTTGGAGGAGCTCGGCAGCAGCGAGAGGAGAGGATGTAAGACAGCTTAACGCGACTAAATTCACGCGAAGAAATCAGTAAAAGAAAAGCAGTAACAACAAAAATAAAATCTTGCGGCGCATTGCCACCACTACTCAAATTTGAGAAAGAACAGACAGAGCAATGTTCAGTTTTGTGCGAATGATCTTGGTCGTGAGAAAAAGAATGCTGCAAAGCCACGCCTCTTCCGATTAAGAAAATAGCGAGCAGAAGAGCGATTAGAAATTTGTAGGAATTTTTTCTCTGCGACATTCGCGGCATATTTTGTAGCGTGAATAGAAATGCAAGTTTTATGGATCCCCGCCTTCGCGGGGATGACGCTGAACCTAATCATGCCGCGCTATCACCGCGAAGGCTTTGAACCTAAAATGCTGAAATACGGAATTACCGACCTAAGAATGTTCTTTGAAAATGACGTGCGCTTTTTAAAGCATTTTGGATTTTAAAACCTTTCCTGGATCCCCGCCTTCGCGGGGATGAC
>CAIQBQ010000056.1 GCA_903870105.1 uncultured Alphaproteobacteria bacterium
TGGCCATGAAAGCTGGATCTGTTCTTCAAGGCGTTCAAAGTCGCGGCATGGCTGCAACGAGGGCAGCTGCCGGATCAGTTCTGCGGAAAGGCGGAGAACTTGCTGGTAAAGTAGCTAATCAAGGTAAACGTAAAGTAGAGGACACTGAAAAAGTTGGCTCTGATGCTTCAATAAATTCTAGGGTAGAAGAGGGCACTAAAAAAGTTAGCTCTGATGCTTCAATGGATTCTAGGGTAGGAAGGGGCACTGATAATTCTCTCAAAAAAGAAGAAATGGAATTAATTGGCGGAGGTGGAGAATCAAAAAATTCTACTCCTACTGCTGAAGCAGGGAGGGAGGTCGTTGGCAACAAAGGTTCCGAAGTCGCACCTCCACCACCTTCGAAAAATGAATCGGATGTAGCGCCAGGCCCTAATTCTCCTAATGCCGAAACAGCAAAAGAAGTTAGTAAAGACTCTGACCCTAAGCTCTTAGCAGATTCTACTTCTACTCCCGATCCAGAAGAAAATAAAGTAAGCGGTAAAGGTTCTGATTCTGAGGTCGCACCTCTAGCTCCTACTTCCGATCCAGCTCTCGCTCCCGCCGCTTCGGCTTCTGATGTCATTACTGATTCTTCTCCCGCTGCGGCAGAGAAGGAAACAGGCGGTAAAGATTCTGATCCTAAGGTAGCACCTGAACCTCCTGCTCCCGATCCACAAGAAAATAAAGTAAGCGATAAAGGTTCTGATGAAGCTTCGGCAGATAAGGAAACAGGCGGTAAAGATTCTGATCCTAAGGTAGCACCTGAACCTCCTGCTCCCGATCCAGTTACTCCAGCTTTCGCTCCTGATGCTTCGGCTTCTGATTCTTCTCCCGCTGCGGCAGATAAGGAAACAGGGGATAAAGCTTCTAATCCTGAGGTCGCACCCGAACCTCCTACTTCCGATCCACAAGAAAATAAAGTAAGCGATAAAGCTTCTAATCCTGAGGTCGCACCTCCACCTCCACCTCCACCTCCACCTGCGGCAAGCCAATCAAATGTAGTGGAAAATGGTGGCGCGCCCGGTGGTGGCGGAAACCCTGACAAAAAACCTTCATCCGTTAAATCGAATGTTGCGTCTACATCCAAAGGACAAGGCAGTGGCCAATCACGCTATATGTTCTCCACTAAAGAAGGGGGCAAACCATCATCAGTTAAATCGAATGCTCCTTCTACTTCTAAAGCCCCAGATTCAACGTCAAGTGGTGGCAAAGGCTATAGGGAAAACAAATCATCAGAATTACGTAAGAAGGCAACGGATGACAAAAAAAATAAGAAGAAATAACGCCGACGCTCCAAGCGCCTCTTCAAATCCAAAACAAAAACCTCCTGTTACTTAACAAACAAATATCCAACTCAAAATCACCAACGAAAAAGTAAATTATCTACGCGCGTAGATAATTCAAAAAACACCTTTAGCTCAATAGAATTAAGCAATTCTAATTATCTACAGACCCGATAAAAGGCCTATTGGCACTAGTCAATCCGAGCTTTAAGGCTAATAACCTTCACGCCCAAATATTTAGTCAGAACTTCCGGCACATTCACTGACCCATCTTCATTTTGATAATTTTCTAAAATCGCCAAAAGCGTTCGACCAACTGCCAGCGCTGATCCGTTCAATGTGTGCGCGAAATGCGTTTTGCCTTCTTTGGTTTTGTATTTGATCGAAGCGCGTCTTGCTTGAAAATCGCCGCAGTTAGAACAGCTTGAGATCTCGCGGTATTTTTTCTGACTCGGCAGCCAAACTTCTAAATCGTAAGTTTTTTGTGCGCAAAAACCCATATCGCCAGAGCAAAGTAGAATTTTACGAAAGGGCAATTCAAGGCGACGTAAAATCTCACAAGAAACATTGGTCATTCTTTCGTGCTCTGCTTCTGAAGCCTCAGCCGTAGTGATTGAAACCAATTCCACTTTTTTAAATTGATGTTGACGAATTAGGCCTTTTGTGTCTTTTCCCGCAGAGCCAGCTTCACGACGAAAGCACGGGGTGTAGGCGGTGAAGCGCAAAGGCAATTCGCTTTCCAACAAAGTTTTTTTTGCCACTAAATTCACCAAAGAAACTTCGGAAGTTGGAATTAGCCAGTAACCGTCGGAAGTTGAAAAAGCCTCTTCTGCAAATTTTGGTAACTGCCCCGAAAAGCGCATGGCTTCAGATTTAACAAGGTTTGGTGGCGAAACTTCGCGGTAATTATTTTCAAGTGCGACATCAAGCATAAAATTAGAAAGTGCGCGTTCGAGCTGGGCTAATCCACCACTTAAAGTTGAAAATCTTGCGCCCGACATCAAGGCAGATTGCTCGAAATCCAGCATTCCCAACGCTTCGCCAATTTCGTCGTGAGCTTTTGGAGTGAAAGAAAATTTTCTCGGCTCGCCAAATTTTTCGATTTCAACATTATGATTTTCGTCAGAACCAACCGGAACAGAATCATGCGGAGCGTTGGGAATTGTGGCGAGAAGCTCATTTAATTTTTCATCAACCGAGAAATTATTTTCTGCTGCGGCAAGTTCTTCATTGATATTTCTTCCAGCTGCCAACAAGACTTCGATTTCTGACGAAGCCCAACCAGCCTCTGCAATTTGGCCAGAGCTTTTTACAACGTTATTAAAGCCAGATTTTTTTTTCGCTTCAGCCATTTCTTGTGCAAACTTATTTCTCTTTGTTTGCAATTCTTGAATTATGGAAATTTTTTTACGCTTTTCTTCGTCAAGCGTGAGAATGTCTGAAGCTTTGAAGGTCGCGCTTCTTTTCTGCATCGCCGCATCAAATCTTTCTGGGTTTTCGCGGATCCATTTTATGTCTAGCATTTGAATAAGAATTTTTTGGTAATTGAAAAATCTGGATCCCCGCCTGCGCGAGGATGACGCGTAAAGAACGTTCTTTACTTCAAGTGTCATCCCCGCGCAGGCGGGGATCCAGGAAATAATATTTACTCTCTTAACCAGGCGAAATTTTTCAATGATGAAACTCAACGCAATAAATCTTTCACAAGACCTCATCCGCATTCCATCTTACTCCGGCGTGAATCCCCAAGTGTTAGAATTTCTTTTTACTCACTTAAAAAATCTCGGCTTCGCTTGTGATCTTTTAGAATTTGATGGATCGAATTCTTATAAAGTTAACAATTTGCATGCGGTTTTTAATCCAAAAAATTCTAGTAAAATTTTGTATTTTGCTGGTCACACCGACGTTGTAAATGAAGGCAACAAAGCCTCTTGGACGCATGATCCTTTTGCAGCAAAAATAGTAGATGGAAAACTTTTTGGACGTGGCGCGGCCGACATGAAATGCGCGATTGCCTGCTTTATTTCTGCGGTTGCAGAGTTCTTGGAAATGAATCCAAATCCCGATTTCGGCATCGGTTTTTTAATCACGAATGACGAAGAAGCAGATGGAATTAACGGCACGGCAAAAGTTTTGGAATGGATGAAAAATTCCGGCAGAAAAATTTCGCACTGCTTAGTTGGTGAGCCGACAAATCCAGAAAAATTTGGCGAAATGATCAAAATCGGACGCCGCGGATCTATTGGCTTCAAGATTAAAATAATCGGCAAACAAGGTCATGTTGCTTACCCAAATATCGCACTAAATCCAATTACAATTTTGATCTCACTTCTGAAAATTTTAAAAGATCACCGACTTGATGAAGGCACAAAATTCTTTGATCCAAGCAATCTTGAAATCACCTCAATCTCTTCGCAAAATCTCGGCGGCAACGTAATTCCAAATGAGGCCGAAGCCGCTTTTAACGTGCGTTTCAACGATTTGCACTCTGCACAATCGATTCTCGATTTAGTAAAATATGCTTGCGAAAAAACCATCGGCTTCGGGGCGAAATACGAACTTACTCATCGAACAAGCGGTGAAAGTTTTTTGAGCGATCCAAAATTTTTAGCAGAAATTGTTGTTAAAGCTTCGGAAAAAATCACCGGCAAAAAACCAGTTTTGAGCACAACGGGCGGAACTTCTGACGCTAGGTTTATCAAGGACTATGCCGAAGTAGTCGAAATAGGATTAGTCAACAAAACCGCCCACAAAATCGACGAATTTTCTGAAATTTTTGAAATCGAACAATTACAAAAAACCTACCTAGAAATCTTACGAAAATTTTAAATTTTCTGCATAAATAGAAGATTTAAAATGATCTGCTAACTCTTTACAGCAAAAGCTCTAACCCAGATAAAAAATATTTATTTGAGTAAAAATGACAATCTTCAAAATTCAAGATCACGAAATTATTAACGGTATTTGTCCAGAAATTCCAGAAGGCACGACGGAGGTTGATTTGTCTCGCTGCTACCAACTCGAAACAATCCCAAACATTCCTGGGACGGTTAAGAAATTGGATCTTGCATGGTGCTTAAGTCTTAAAGTCTCGCCAAAAATTCCCGAAGGTGTTGAAGAGATTGATTTTTTTAACTGCAGAAACCTCGAAACAATCGCTAACATTCCTGAGGCGGTTCAAAAATTAAATCTTGAAAAGTGCGAAAGACTTCAGGCCTTACCAGCCTTTCCTGAAGGAGTTGAGGAGATTAATTTGTTTGGCTGCAAAAGCCTCAAAATAATCCCTAACATTCCTGCAACAGTTAGAAAATTAAATTTTGGAGGGTGCTTTAGGCTTGAAGCCTTGTCAGAGATTCCCGAAGGTGTTGAAGAGATTAATTTGCTTGATTGTAAAAGACTCACAACAATCCCAAACTTTCCTGAGACGATCAAAAAATTGAATCTTGGGGGATGGGAAGAAATTCGGATCTTACCAAGGCTTCATGAAGGCATCGAAGAGATTGATCTCTCTGACTGCTACAGTCTCGAAACAATTGGCAACATTTCTAGGACGGTTAAAAAATTGAATCTTCAAAGGTGCAGAAGACTTAACTTAACTTCAGAGTTAATAACCAGGCTAGAAGAGCTAGAGGAGCAAGGATGTGAAATAGTGTATCCCAAACACTTCAATCAAGATATTTTATCAGCTAAGGTTAAGGAAAAATTGACTCAAATAACTGAAAATTACTGCAAAGAAAATCCGGATCAGCCTTCGCCTTCTTCAAGTATTACAACTGTATTAAATCGCTTTCTAACCGAAGGAATTGGCCAGAGATCGGAAGAAAGTAATCAGGAAAAAAGAGCACGAGAAATTGCACAATCAACATTGCCAATTCTGGAAATTTTAGAAAAAAATCCGCATCTTTTACTGGTAGTGGATAAAATTGCCGGAGAATTTCTTGCTGGCTGCATTAATCAGCCAGTTAGAGCCTGGTCAGAAGTTGCGGCATTAATGGCAATCGCTGCACAGAGTGATATTTTGAATCGGCTAGAAGCAACAAAGCAGATTTTTACTCTCGATTACATCGCTGGCTTTGTTAGGGAGTTACCCGAAGACCAAAAAGTTGGAGAGATGTTTGAAGTAGAAGCTGGCAACGCTCTTTACCGCGAAGTGCATAAGATGTTGGTAGGCAATAAAACTTTGAAAGAACCTTGGCTTGGAGTGCCTGGACCGATTTCTTACGAACAATCAATCAGGTCTTTTTTAACCGGAAAAAGAATTTTAGAAGTAACAAAAGAAGTTGAATCTCAAATTATTTCTCTGACTGAAGAGGATCTTGCAGAAAGGATCTGCGAATCTCAACACAGTCGAGCATGGGGCGAGATTTGCTTCTTCGAGGAGGCTAAAGAGATCAATGAATATTACGCAAAACATCGCGCAGAGTTTGCCGAAAAAGATCCTGCTCAATTCACCAAGCAAGATATCGAAAAACTTAAAGAAATCGACCTCAAACAAGCAGAAGATTTAGCTAAAAAAATAAAAGGAGAAACTCTCGCGCAGCTAGTAAGAACAAAGAGTGGGAACCCAGCGGAAGAATTTGACGGACTCAAAATTCAGCAAGAAGGCGAGACCGTTGAGCCTTCAACAACAGTAAGAGTTCTATCCAAAAAATCTCTGGAACCGCCCTTTAATTCAAAAGGAGCTAGAGGTAATGAGTAAATTTTTGAATTCGAATGAATTGCATAAATCTTACTTCGAAATCCTTAATACATTTTAAAAATGCCTAAATTAAACGAACTAATCCTTACTTTTTTTTATTTCGGAAAATTCCCAAAAATTCCCGGAACAGTTGGATCGGCAGTCACCACTTTTTTTTGGTTTGCATTAACTTCCATTTTCTGCGGCCTCGAAATGTCGCTTGCGGACCAAAATATTATCTGGGTGGTATTTTTGGTAATCGCCTTTTTCTACGGCTCATTGGCGATTCCGACTTATCAAAAACAATTCAAACTTAAGCAGATCGATCACAAAACAATCGTGCTTGATGAAGTGATTGGTCAGATCATTGCTTTGCAACCAGGTTTTATTTTAATGCATGAATATTATTTCAGCGATTTCAACTTAATCGCAATCCATCTCATATTTTCTTTTCTTACTTTCAGATTCTTTGACATTACAAAACCTTCTTTGATTGGTCGTGCTGATAGCATGAAAAGTGGCGTGGGCGTAATACTAGACGATATCTTAGCAGGCATCGCAGCTGCATTTACAAGTCTGGTTCTGCTTAAATTGACATTGCTGATTCGTTAAATAATTTGCTCGCGCTTTCACATTTTTTTTCTCCCTTAAATGGAACAAATTTTACCGCAACTACTTGAACTTTTTTTGTCAAAAATTCTGCCAACTCTCGGCTGGATTTTACTGATCGTCCTTCCGCTTCTTGGCGCCGTTGCTTACCTAACTTTAATGGAACGTAAAGTTATCGCCGCAATGCAATTGCGCAAAGGCCCGAACGTGGTTGGTCCTTTTGGTTTGTTGCAGCCTCTTGCCGACGGTTTGAAGCTGATGCTTAAAGAAGTAATTATTCCAACCGCGGCTAATAAAGTTTTATTTTTTCTCGCTCCAATAATTACTTTTGTTCTTGCCTTGATTGGCTGGGCGGTAATTCCATTTTCTGAAACTTTTGTTATTGCCGACATTAATGTTGGCATCATGTATCTACTCGCCACTTCATCTCTTGGTGTTTACGGCATCATAATCGCAGGCTGGGCGAGTAATTCGAAATATGCATTTCTTGGTGCAATTCGCTCTTCAGCGCAAATGATTTCTTACGAAGTTTCAATTGGCTTGATCATTATTTCTGTCGTTCTCTGCGTTGGTTCTTTGCGACTTAACGACATCATTCTCGCGCAAAAAGATCACTGGTTTATTTTGCCAATGCTGCCGATGTTTTTCTTATTTTTTATCTCTGCTCTTGCTGAAACTAATCGTCATCCATTTGATCTTCCGGAAGCAGAATCTGAGCTAGTCGCTGGTTATAACGTCGAATATAGTTCAATGCCATTTTCAATGTTCTTTCTTGGTGAATATGCCAATATGATTTTGATGTCGGCATCAGCTTCGATTCTCTTTCTTGGTGGTTGGTTGCCTCTTTTTGAATCCTTGTCATTCATTCCTGGTCCGATTTGGCTGATGACAAAAATCTTCTTTTTGCTTTTCTGCTTCATTTGGGTGCGCGCTACTCTGCCGCGCTATCGCTACGATCAACTCATGCGTTTAGGCTGGAAAGTATTTTTACCGCTCTCATTAATTTGGGTTGTCGGCACCGCCACTTACATCGTTTACTTCAAATAAAATGAAACTTTTCAGAATCGCTTACGCCTTCTTCTTGAAAGAAATTTTCTTCGGCCATCTCAAAACCTTGTCTTTTCTTTTTAAGAAAAAACTTACGATCAACTATCCTTACGAAAAAGGCCCACTTAGCCCGCGCTTCCGCGGTGAACATGCTTTGCGCCGCTATCCAAATGGCGAAGAAAGATGTATCGCCTGCAAACTTTGTGAAGCGATTTGCCCAGCGCAAGCAATCACAATTGAAGCTGAAGAGAGAGATGACGGATCGCGCCGCACCACCAAATACGATATCGACATGTTGAAATGTATTTACTGCGGATTGTGCCAAGAAGCCTGCCCGGTTGATGCCATTGTTGAGTCACCAAATTTCGAATTCGCCACCGAGACTCGTCAAGAGCTTTACTACGACAAAGAAAAACTTCTCGCTAACGGCGACCGCTACGAATATGCGCTGCAAAGCAATATCGAAGCTGATTTAAAACATCGTTAAAATGAACTTCACACTAGATCTTTTCTACATCTTTTCATTCGTCTTGGTCTCTTCGGCCCTTGCCACCATTAGCTCCCGCAACATGGTTCATGCGGCGATGTTTTTAATTTTGGCCTTCGTCAATGCCTCGGCACTTTTTATTTTGCTTGGTGCCGAATTCTTAGCGATGCTCTTGATCGTTGTTTATGTAGGCGCAATCGCGGTGCTATTTTTGTTCGTGGTAATGATGCTGAATGTTGATGTTAAGCGTGAAAATGAAGTTAATCGCAAGCGCCCGATCTTTATTTTAGTAGGTGCCGTGCTCTTTGCTGAAATTTTGCTCATCATTAAATTTTCAACAGTAAAATTTTATGAAACCAAGACTCTCTTTCCGACTCCAACAGAAATCAGCAACACTTCGGCGATTGGTAATGTGCTTTACACCGATTTTATCTTGCCTTTCCAACTAGCTGGAGCGGTGCTTTTTGTTGCGATGATTGGTGCGATTGTTTTAACAATGCGCGATAAAGCTCGTCCGATAAAAAAACAAAATATCGCCGAACAAGTAGCGCGTAACAAAGCCACTTCACTTGAAGTTGTTAAGGTGAAAAGTGGCGAAGGAATTGATTTATAAATTATGAACGGACTCGAACTACAAGACTTCATCACTCTATCCGCGCTTCTCTTTTGCATTGGAATCAGCGGGATTTTTCTTAATCGCAAGAATGTGATCTCCTTGTTGATGTCAATTGAAGTGATGCTGCTTTCGATCAATATTAACTTCGTTGCCTTCTCTGCCTTTTTGCATGATCTAGTAGGGCAAATTTTCGCTATTTTTGTTCTAACTGTCGCTGGCGCTGAAGCCGCGATTGGGTTAGCTATTTTGGTAATTTACTTCCGCACTAACAGAACGATTGAGATTAAAGATATCTCTTCGCTTCGAGGTTAGAAAATCATGAA
>CAIQBQ010000057.1 GCA_903870105.1 uncultured Alphaproteobacteria bacterium
AGATTTTAGATTTAGATTTTAGTTTTATCTGCGCACGCTTCTGTTTTTCTAAAGTTAAAAATCAAAATGACTACATCTCCCAGCCTTCTTCCCGTTCATAAACGCTATAACGTTAAATTTTCGTATGGCGAAGGCGCCTATCTTTTCGATAATGATGGAAAAAAATATCTCGATTTTGGTGCAGGAATTGCCGTTAACGCTTTAGGTCATTGCCATCCAAAAATGGTTGAAGCGATCACCGCTCAAGCAAAAAAACTTTGGCATATTTCAAATATTTACAACAGTAACGAGCTCAATAAATACGCCGATAGATTAACTGCTAACACCTTTGCTGATTATGTCTTCTTCTGCAATTCTGGCGCAGAAAGTATCGAATGCATAATAAAGATGATTCGTCGTTATTTCTTCTGCAAAAATCAGCCGAACAAAAATCGCATTATCACTTTCACCGGCGCATTTCACGGCCGCACAATTGCCACAATTTCTGCCGCCGGTAAAGAAAAATATCTCGAAGGCTTCAGACCTGCGCTCGATGGTTTCGACAATGTTGAGTTTGGAAATATCGAAGCAGTCAAAAATGCAATCACCGAAAACACTGCGGGAATCTTAATTGAACCAATCCAAGGCGAAGAAGGAATTCGAGCTTCTGAAAAAAAATTCCTTCAAGAATTACGTAAAATTGCCGATGAAAAAAATCTTCTTCTCGCCTTCGATGAAGTTCAGTGCGGCATGGGCAGAACCGGACATCTTTTTGCCCACAATTTCTATGAAGTAAAACCCGACATCGTTGGCACCGCAAAAGCAATCGCTGGCGGCTTTCCACTTGGCGCATGTCTTGCAACAAAAGAAGCTGCAAGTGGAATGACTATTGGCGTTCATGGCACAACCTACGGCGGCAATCCACTGGCCATGGCTGTGGCAGATGCAGTTCTTGACGTGATGCTCGAAAAAAACTTTTTAGAAAACGTCAGAAAAATCGGCTACGAGTTAAAATCTGAGCTTCAAAATCTTCACAAAAAATTTCCAAATATTGTCGACGAAATCCGCGGTGTCGGTCTTATGCTCGGAATCAAAATCAACGAAAAAATTATGAATACTGAGATGACTCAGAAGCTTATAAATCAAGGTCTATTAGTAGTTCCAGCTAGTGATAATGTGATTCGTTTACTTCCACCTTTGAACATCGCTTCAAAACAAGTGAAAGAGGCGATTGAGAAATTAGAGAAAACCTTTTCATCTTTTTAAATATTTCTGAATTCTCGCTCTTGTGATGATTGCTTCTAAAGCATAACGCTTATCCGAAATACAGAAAAATCATCGCGAGCTTAAAACTCAAAAGATCGAACCAATTTCAAAATTGACTCAACCCCAATCCCCGCCTCTTCCTGCATCGCATCAATTTTATTCTGCTCGATGAATTTATCGCTCATTACAAGCGATCGGAATTTAAAAGTTTTTTGGTCCATCAATCCTGAATTTAACAAAAATTGCGTTACAGCTGAGCCGAATCCGCCGATGGCACCTTCTTCTATTGAGATCAGTAAATCGTGATTTTTGGCAAGGTTGGTGATTAATTTCTCATCGAGAGGTTTGGCGAATCTTGCGTCGGCTACAGTTATTTTTAAGCCTCGCGATTCTTCAAAAATTTTTGCGGCGGCAATGGCATTACTTAAAATTGAACCGTAAGAAATGATTGCAACTTTACTGCCTTGTTGAATCAAACGACCTTTTCCTATTTCTAAAATTTCGTCATCGAAAAAATTTATTTCAGAGGTTGCTTCACCACGAGGAAAGCGGAAGGCGGATGGACGGTCATTAATTGAATTTGCGGTGTTAATCATTTTTACCAATTCTTGTCCGTCGGCAGAGGCCATCAAAACAAAATCGGGTAAATTAATTAGGTAGGAGATATCGAACGAACCGGCGTGAGTTGGGCCATCAGCGCCAACGAAACCGGCGCGATCAATCGCAAAACGAACTGGCAATTTTTGCACAGCAACATCGTGAACAACTTGGTCATAAGCACGTTGCAAAAAAGTTGAATAGATTGTTGCATATGGCTTCATGCCTTCAGTAGCAAGGCCAGCGGCAAAAGTAACTGCATGCTGTTCAGCAATTCCAACATCAAACATTCTTTCTGGATGAGCTTTGGCGAAGACGTCAAGACCGGTGCCAGAAGGCATCGCAGCGGTAATTGCTAAAATCTTTTCATCTTTTTTTGCAAGTTCAGCGAGACGTTTACCAAAAATTTTTGAGAAACTCGGAAATTGTGCGACTGTTTTGTGCTGAACTCCCGTGGCGGCATCAAATTTTGCCACCGCGTGTAATCTGTCGTCAGATTGCATCGTCTCAACATAACCGCGGCCTTTTTGGGTGACACAGTGAATAAGAATTGGATCGGTAGATTTGCTGTCGCGAATATTTTCTAAAATCGGAATTAGCACGTCTAGATTGTGGCCGTCGATCGGGCCAATATAGTAAAATCCTAACTCCTCGAAGATATTTCCGCCCATCCACCATTCTTTTGCCGCCTTCTCAAACTTGCGGGAAAAATGGGAAAGACGATCCGGAAGTTTTTTAGCAACATCGCGAATTTTTAAGTAAGATTTCGACGAAGCCGCACGAGAGAAATAATGCGAAAGCGCTCCAGTTGGGGGCGCGATCGACATGTCATTGTCGTTTAGAATTACGATTAAACGATTGTCGAGAAAAAATTTATCCTCAAATGCACCCGCGTTATTCAAAGCTTCGAAGGCCATTCCGGCAGACATCGCGCCATCGCCAATCACTGCGATTACATGCGATTTTTCTTTTTTAAATTTTTTTGCAACCGAAATACCCAGCGCTGCAGAGATTGATGTAGAGCTGTGCCCTGCCCCAAATGGATCAAACTCACTTTCCGTTCTTTTGGTAAATCCAGACAGCCCTTCTGGCTGTCTAATTGTGCGCATTTTTTCGCGTCGACCAGTAAGAATTTTATGGGGATAGGCTTGATGTCCAACATCCCAAATCAACTTATCATGCGGCGTATTAAAAACTTGATGCAACGCGCAAGTTAACTCAACCACACCAAGCCCAGCACCTAGATGTCCGCCAGTTTTCGAGACTGCAGAAATTGTTTCGTAACGTAATTCGCCGGCGAGTTTTTTTATCTCTTCGCGCGATAATTTTTTTAGATCAGCAGGAAGATGAATCTTGTCAAGCAAAGGAGTCTTGCTCATTAGTTCGGGATTTAAGATTTATAGCTCGTTATTACGACTACAGCGAAGCAATATATTTAAAATATAAATTTTAGATTTCTTCACTGTGTTAAAAGTGACGAACATTAATGAGAGTAAATCGCCAATCAAAAATCACAAATGACAC
>CAIQBQ010000058.1 GCA_903870105.1 uncultured Alphaproteobacteria bacterium
AGAAATCGAAGAATTAATTCGCAGCAATATCAAAAATATCTGCAACGAACAAGCTGGTTTTCACTGGAAAAATCTTGAAGTTACTAACTTGATTCACAGTCAATCTCCTGATATAGCTCAAGGCGTAGATGCTTACGGATCCAAGGATGAAGGCGCTGGAGATCAAGGAATTATGTTTGGTTATGCTTGCGATGAAACTGAAGTTTTAATGCCAGCACCTATTTATTACTCTCACCGCATTCTTCATAACATCATGGATGCAACCAGAAATGGTGGCGAACTTCACGACTTAGGTTCTGACGCAAAAAGCCAGGTTACTCTTTTTTATGAAAATAACGTTCCGGTTCGCGCTGAAAAAATCTTAGTTTCGATTCAGCACAAAGAGGGAATGACTGCGCAGCAAGTTAAAGAATTAATCCGTCCTTACGTTGAGAAAACTTTACCAGCAGGCTGGATGTGCAAAGACCAAGATTTTCTAGTTAATCCAACTGGCAAATTCGTCATTGGCGGACCAGATGGTGATACTGGTTTAACCGGGCGCAAAATCATCGTCGATACTTACGGCGGTGCAGCTCCACATGGAGGCGGAGCTTTCTCAGGAAAAGATCCAACTAAGGTTGATCGCTCTGCTGCTTACATGGCGCGCTACTTAGCAAAAAACGTTGTGGCGGCAGGATTAGCAACTCGTTGCACAATTCAAATCGCTTACGCAATCGGCGTTTCCAAGCCTCTTTCAGTTTACGTAAATAATCACAAAACCGGAGTTGCTGGTGAAGATTTAGTGAAAATCATTAATGAGTTAGTTGATCTAACTCCGCGCGGAATCAGAACTCACCTCGGTTTGAACAAACCGATTTATCAGCGCACCGCGACCTACGGACATTTCGGCCGAACTCCAGACTCCGATGGCGGATTCTCTTGGGAAAAAACTGACTTAGCAGAAAAGTTGAAAAAACTCGCTTAGCTTACTTTCTTCTGGATCCTGGCTTTCGCATCGATCCAGAAGAAGTCGCCACGTCTTAGTTATAAAACTCTTCAATCTCTTTTTTATACTTCTCCTCAAGCAAACTTCTCTTTAACTTCATCGATGGCGTAACCTCGCCAGACTTTATGGATATTGAATCGGTAACGATATGAAACTTCTGAACCTGTTCCCAGTGATCAAGTTTTAGATTGATATTCGCAATTTTCTGGGCGACAAATTTCTGCAAAATTTTTGAGGTCAAAAACTCCTCATCACTTCCCGAAAAAGAAAACTTTTCTTTAAATTTTTGAAGATTTTCAAATTCTGGAAAAAGCAAGGCGGACGTGAATTGACGAGCTTCAGCAATCACAATCGCCCCAAGTAAAAATCCCAATTCTTGCACAAGTTTTTGCTCAATTAGTACTGGCGAGATGTATTTTCCGTTAGAGTTTTTAAAAATTTCTTTCTTGCGTCCGATTATTTTTATAAAGCCCTCTGAATCAATCGCCGCAAGATCTCCTGTTGCAAGCCAACCATCGCGAATTGTCTCTGCAGTTTTTTGCGGCTGATTGTGGTAACCACGCATGATGTTTGGGCCCCGAGCTAGTAATTCGCCATCCTCAGAAATTTTCAATTCTATCTCCGGAAATTTTTTGCCAACGGTTCCAAACTTATAACCTTGTGGACAGTTTGTGCTAAGCACCGGCGAACTTTCTGTCATGCCGTAACCACAAAATAAATTAATCCCAATATTACTGTAGAATCTCTCCATATCTGGCGAAAGAGCCGCGCCACCACAAATAATCATGCGCATATTTCCACCGAGAGCGTCGCGGAATTTTTTGTAAACGAGTAGATCAAAAATTTTATCAAAAAGATTTTTTGGTTCCTCCGCATTTTTAAGTAGAGCGCGTTGCAGAGCTTTGCGCCCTAAGAATTTTTTCAGCGGATTTGCTGATTCGATGCCGTCTTTAATTTTTACAAAAACTTTTTCCAATACGCGCGGAACAGATGTCATCAAGGTTGGATGAAATTCACGCAAATAAGTTCCGACATTTTTTATGTTGTCAGCAAAATAAATTGATACGCCTTGGGAGATATAAAACATCATCACCATGCGTTCAAAAATATGGGCCAAGGGCAGGAAAGATAAAATAACTTCGTCGCGTGAAAGCGGAAAAAATTGTTCAGTGGCTTTGATTTGAGAAATTAGATTGCGATGCGTGAGCTCAACTCCCTTGGGCTTTCCAGTGCTTCCTGAAGTGTAAATGATCGTTGCCAAATCTTGTGGGTTGGAAGTAAAATCATATTTTTCCTTAACATTAGCACCGAGAGAAATCAGGTCTGCGAAGGAAATTATTTTTTTTGTTTCAATAATTTCGATCTCGCGTTTTTTGTTAAAAATAAATTTCACCTGCGCATCAGAAATTTCATATTCCAAATGTTCCTGCGAAATATTTTCAAAAATCGGAACAGTCACTGCGCCAGCTAAAATCGCTCCTAAATCAACTATTAACCAAATCGGATTTTGGTAAGAATGATTCGCTAAACTGTCACCTTTTTGCAAACCGATTTCGCGAAGTCCGCAAGCAAAATGGAAAATTTTTTCCTGAAATTCTTGATTAGAAAATGAACGAAGCACTCCTTCATCTTTAAAATTAAGAGCATGCGGATTGTTGAAATTAGAGGCTTGGAAGGAAATTAATTCAGAAAGAGTTAGAAATGTTTTGGTCACGGATTTTTAATTTAAATTCTCAGATCTGCGTTTTACGGCAATCCAGAAGTAATTAGAGCTCTAAAAAAACTTACTAATCAGATGCCACAAAGTCGAAATCTTACGATTAATCGCCTCATGATCGCGCAGATATTCACGCAGCATAAGATCAACGCCGGCATGCTTTGCAAGGTAAAGACAAATGATCGGCAAAAATATCAAAGCGAAATAATTTGTAAGGCCATCAAAAAATCCGGGACGAATAATTGAGTCAGAAATTTTGATGTCTTTAACCTTTCTGATGCGAGATTTTGTTCCGGGATGAGTTGAAAATAAAGTGAAGTAACCACTCTCACCAAGCATTGACAATGCTTGCGCCATACCTTGTCCGCCAAAAGCTTTTGCCGATTGGTGATCGCAACGATATTCAACGAAACGCATTACGCCGCGACGTAAAAATTCGTAAATATTGTAAACAACAAGGCGGTTAAAAGCAGTAATTGCAAAGTTTAGTAATGTGTAGGTCAAAGACATTACACGCGCTGTTTGATTGCCAATATAGGGAGTGTATCTTGCGGCATTGACGCATATCGAGAATATGCAATAAGTCACTCTCGAAACAAAGTTGGTGACCTTCTGATTAACAATGATCAAAAAAGTCGGTAAAAAATCCTTGTTAACGAGATGCGACATTTCGTGACCAATTACACTACGTAGAGAGTAAAGAAACATTTTTGGATCAGGTGAAGAAGCTAGATAGTGATCAACCAAACCCCGCGTCAAAACAATGGCGCTTGTACCCAAGCTACTAATCGCGTAAGCATTAATTTCGTCAGAATCTTTGACGTAAAGACGTACATTTTTTTCACCGAATTTACTCTTAACTTGATTAAAAATATCAGTAAGAAAGATGTAATCTTTTACCTTTTCGTAACGAGTACAGCCTTTGAGCGAAGCCCTAACAGAGAAACCAAAAAGAAAATCTAAAACCAAATAAAGCAACATTAAAAAACTCACCAGGAAGGCGGTGAAGAAAAAGACAAATTTGATGCGATAGTATGTGTTATAATCCATACTGATTATGCCGCCATGAATTGAGACGAAAGGAATCGCTGCGGCAATAATTGGCGAAATCAGAATCAACATGTTAAAAATGGTGAGGATGTAGACGAGCACCAAACTAAACGGTTTTGCGAACATTTTTAATTTTTGATTTTAGATTTTATATTTACGCTTCTAGTTAGATCTAAAATCTAAAATCAAAAATCTAAAATGCGTACTATCCAAATAGGCAAAATCAAAATTGCCAACAATCTCCCATTCACGCTAATCGCTGGCCCATGTCAGACCGAATCGCTCGATCATTCATTGATGATCGCATCAAGTGTTAAAATAATTTGCGACAAACTTGGCATTAACTTCATTTACAAATCTTCTTTTGATAAGGCAAATAGATCCAGTATTGGTGGGCAACGCGGCGCTGGATTGGAAAAAACTTTACCAATTTTTGCCGCAGTAAAAAAAGAATTAGACTGTCCGATTTTAACCGACATTCATAGTGAAGAGCATTGTAAAATTTTAGCGACCTGCGACGAGGTTGATATCCTTCAAGTTCCCGCCTTCCTATGTCGTCAGACTGACTTACTTGAAGCTGCAGCAAAAACTGGCAAGATAATTAATGTTAAGAAAGGTCAGTTTCTCGCACCTTGGGATGCGGCAAATATTGTCAAAAAAATGGATCACTTCGGAAATCAAAATTTGATGCTAACCGAGCGTGGTGTAAGTTTTGGCTACAACACTCTTGTTTCCGACATGCGCTCTTTACCGATCATGGCCAAGACCGGATGTCCAATTGTATTTGATGCAACTCACTCTGTTCAACAACCAGGAGGACTCGGCGGTGCTAGTGGTGGCCAACGTGAATTCGTTGAAACTTTAGCCTCTGCTGCAGTTGCAGTTGGTATCGCCTCATTATTCACCGAGGTACATCAAGACCCAGACAACGCTCCATCTGATGGGCCTTGTATGCTAAGACTCGATGGATTGGAAAAACTTTTAACCAAACTCAAAAAATTCGACGAAATCGTAAAAAATCATGACTAAAAAACTTTCTCACCTTCTTGTAATCGATGACGACACTCGTCTACGCAACTTACTTGGAAGATTCCTCAGCGAGAATGGATTTGACGTTGCGCTTGCAAAAGACACTGACGAAGCACGTGAATTAATGCTAAATACTAAATTCGATTTGCTGATTGTTGATGTAATGATGCCGAAAGAAGATGGCGTAAGCTTTACAGCAGAACTGCGTCAAGATTCATCTCTTCCAATAATTATGCTCACCGCTCGCGGCGATTCTGATGACAGAATTAAAGGACTGGAAGCTGGCGCTGACGATTATTTACCGAAACCTTTTGAACCAAAAGAATTGCTTTTACGCATCAACAATATCATTAAGCGCTCAACCCAAGATGGCTCTTCAAGCATTTGTGGCTTTGGTGATTTTACTTTCAGTTTTGTTGAATCGCGTTTGAAAAAAACCGAAGAAATAATTCACCTCACAGAAAGTGAGGCAAAAATTCTTAGCATTTTATGCAGCGAAAAAGGCACTCCGGTTACTCGCGAAAAACTCTCAACTCTTTGCGGCGTTGATCATCGTAGCATAGATGTACAAATCACTCGTCTACGCAAAAAAATCGAACAAAATCCGAAGCAGCCACACTACTTGCAGACCGTAAGAAACTTGGGATATGTGATTCACGGCTAACACCCCTTCCTCTAAGTCAAAAATCAATTTTAAAATGATTACCTGCACTCGTCGTATTGAGTTTGATTCCGCACATCGCATCCTAAATCATGAGAGCAAATGCAAATTTTTGCATGGCCATCGCTATGCTTTAGAAGCGAGCTTTGTTGCTAATAAACTAGATAATCTAGGTCGAGTAATTGATTTCGGACTAATTCGTGATCTCCTCGGTTCTTGGGTTGATGAACATCTCGATCACAACACAATTCTTTGCCGTAAAGATGAAAATCTCGGTGAAAAAATTACTGCTGAAACCGGACAAAAAATTTATTATCTCGAAGAAAACCCAACAGCTGAAAATATCGCCCAACATATTCTCGAAGAAATTTGTCCAAAACTTTTTGCCGAAAAAAATGTGAAATGTGTCGCGATCAAACTTTACGAAACACCGAACTGTTCCGTTGATGTTAAATAATTTTTCCTATCGAGTTTACTACGAAGACACCGATGCTGGCGGCGTCGTTTACTATGCCAATTATTTAAAATTTTTTGAGCGTGCGCGCACAGATTTTTTGCGCACTCTCGGCATTTCACAATCCGATTTAGCGACAAAAGAAGGATTGTTTTTCGTCGTTAGAAAATGCGTAATCGACTACATTTCACCAGCAAGATTGGATGATGTCTTAGAGGTCTCGGTCGAAGTAAAAAATATTTCCGCCGCAACAATTTTAATGCGGCAAGAAGCGACAAAATTTGGAGTAATTTTATCTCGCCTCGAAGTAGAAATCGTCTGTGTTGATAGCCTCAGCTTCAAACCAAAAAAAATTCCTAAAACAATATCCGAATTGCTTCGTCACTAAAGATTATCACAATGACAAAATAGACTCGCCTCATCGCGAGAAGTGATAATGACGATCAAGCAATCCAGAATAATAGAATACAAAATGTTCGACAGTTTTTCCTCAAAAATTACCCAGATTTTTTCGCAAATTTCCGGAAAAAAATTTATCTCAGAAGATGATTTAAAGGCGACGATGCGCGAAGTTAGAATCGCGCTTTTAGAAGCTGATGTCGCATTGCCAGTTGCCAAAGATTTCATCGAGCGCGTTAAAGCTGAAGCAGTTGGAAAACGCGTGGTTAGCAGTGTAGAACCTGGTCAGATGATTATTAAAATTCTTCACGACGAATTGGTAAAGTTACTCGGCGGCGAAAAAAGTGAGATCAATTTCAGTGTACGTTCGCCAGTAATTATTTTGATGGCTGGATTGCAAGGCGCCGGAAAAACAACTTCTTCCGGAAAATTGGCGCTGCGTCTTAAAAACAAAATTCACAAAAAAGTTTTACTCGCTTCGCTTGACACTTACAGGCCAGCTGCTGCAGAACAATTAAGAATTTTGTCAGAAAAAATTTCTGTTGATTTCGCCGAATTCGATGCACAAAAAAAACCTCTGCAACTCGCAAAGGAAGCTCGACAAAAAGCAACAGAAGGTGGTTATGAAGTTTTGATTTTGGACAGCGCAGGACGCACTTCGATCAATGAAGAAATGATGCGCGAATTAGTTGAGATCGCAAATGCCGTTACTCCTACAGAAATATTGCTCGTTGTTGATGCGATGATAGGTCAAGATGCTGCAAATGTGGCGAAAAATTTCGGCGAAAAATTGGCACTTACCGGAATTATTTTAACGCGTTTGGACGGAGATTCTCGCGGCGGTGCAGCATTGACAATGAAAGCAGCGACTAACTGTCCGATTAAATTTATCGGCGTCGGTGAAAAGCTCGAAGAATTCGAAGAATTCAATCCAGATCGTATTGCATCACGCATCGTCGGCATGGGAGATGTCGTATCTCTAGTCGAAAAAGCGCAAGAAGTTTTCGACGTCAAAGAGATGGAAAAGGCGGCAAAAAAAATGCAAAAAGGTCAGTTCGATTTTAATGATCTGCTCTCGCAAATCCGCAACATGAAAAAAATGGGCGGGCTTGGCAGTATCGTCAATCTCTTACCTGGAGCCGCAAAAATTAAAGAACATCTCAGTAAAATTTCTGGCCTCGAACAAGAAATAAAACAGCAGGAAGCAATTATTTTATCGATGAATAAACGCGAAAGAAGTAATCCGGATATTCTTAGTTCTTCACGAAAACATCGAATCGCTAAAGGCGCGGGAACCACAATTCAAGAAGTTAATCGTTTGATGAAAAAATATAAACAGACACAAAAAATGATGAAGAAATTCGGAAAAATCGATCCGAAAAAAATGCAAGAAATGATTCAAAATGCCGGCACTAAAACAAATTAAAACCCTCCCCTATTCCGCTCAGAAAATTTACGAGCTCGTGATGGACATTGAAAAATATCCAGAATTTTTGCCTTGGTGCAAACAGGCAAAAATTATTAAGGAAATTTCTAAACAAAATTTACACGCCGATTTGCTGATTAATTTTAAAAGTTTTTTTGAGAAATATCGCTCGAATGTGAGTCACGGAAAATCTGGTTTAAACATCTATTTTGTTGATGTCGTAGCAATTGAAGGTCCATTTAAAAAACTTGTGAATCAATGGCAATTTCGTGATTTAGAAAATGGAGAATGCGAAGTAAAATTTTTTATCGAGTTCGAATTCAATTCGATTTTTTTGACAAAAATACTCAGTCCAATTTTTGAAAAAGCGGCAGAAAAAATGATGGCAGCTTTTGAAGAAAGAGCGGGGAAAATCTAATTTTTGCGTTTTTACTCGTCATTGCGAGAGTCGAAAACGAATCGACAATTCAGAACTCTTGGATTGCGTGCTTAGCTCGGAGCAAGAGGAATATTTTGCAATAATTCCCAGCGCTAAAGTTGTTAAATTTACATAGATTGCGATGCTGTAGAGAATAGTTACAAAATAACTCGCTAAATTTGTTGATTTATTTTTGATCGTCCCTTTAATGCGGCGCCTCCTTTGGCCCCCTTGGGAGCACGTAGCTCAGTCGGTAGAGCACCTCACTTTTAATGAGGTTGTCGTTGGTTCGATTCCAACCGTGCTCACCATCACACACACGCTGCATACTTACATTTTTCGATTTTCCTGCCGAAGCCAACAGAAATTTCTCCTTAAAAATGAATCATAAAATTTTAACAATAATCCCTGCGCGCCTTGCCTCAACTCGTTTGCCAAATAAACCACTTGTCGAGATTTTAGGAAAGACGATGATTCAAAGAGTTTATGAGCAGGCTATAGCAGCTGATTTAGGCGAAGTTATAATTGCTTGTGATGGAGAAGAAATCGCAGATGTAGCAAAAAAATTCGGAGCAAAATTTGTTATTACCGATCCATCTCTTCCCTCTGGAACAGACAGAATTTATGCGGCTTGGCAGGTTTTAGATCAAGATTTTGGAGTGATTGTTAATCTGCAAGGCGATCTACCAAACATTGATCCAAAAGTAATTCGTGCCGCTGCCTACGCGGCTTTGGAGAAAGATTGTGATTTAGCGACAGTGGCATCAAAGATTATTAATTTTGACGAAATCACTAATCCAAACGTCGTTAAGATTGCTCGCGCTGAAAATGGTCGCGCCCTTTATTTTTCGCGCTCTGCCATCCCTCACGGCAAAGGTAACTTTCTGCATCACATCGGAATTTATGCTTACAAAAAATCTGCATTAGAAAAATTTGTAACACTTGCGCCATCAGAACTGGAGAAGCGTGAAAGCCTCGAGCAACTTCGTGCTTTGGAAAATGGTATGAAAATTATTGTCGAGATTGTTGACGCCCATCCACTTTCCGTTGATACAAAAGAAGATCTTGTAGCTGTAACT
>CAIQBQ010000059.1 GCA_903870105.1 uncultured Alphaproteobacteria bacterium
CCTGCGCGGGGATGACGTTGCTACTTACTCATCCCGTCATCCCCGCGCAGGCGGTGAAGAAGTTGCTACTTACTCGTCTCGTCATCCCCGCGCAGGCGGGGATCCAGGAAGATTGGTCTCTTGCACAGCACGGAATCTACAATCACAAATGGATTGCCGCGCTATGCTCTCAATGACGAAATATTCTTTAGGTTGGGCTTATTCCGTAAATCGATTCAAGTTGAAGGAGTGAAGGCGACAAAGTTGTTTTAAGATCTTCTGGATCCCCGCCTGCGCGGGGATGACGTTGCTACTTACTCGTCCCGTCTCCCCGCGCAGACGGTGAAGAAGTTGCTACTTACTCATCCCGTCATCCCCGCGCAGGCGGGGATCCAGGAGGATTGGTCTCTCTTGCACAGCACCAAATCTACAATCACAAATGGATTGCCGCGCTACGCTCGCAATAACGAAATCTTCCTTAGGTGGATGGTCTTATTCCGTAAATCGATTAGTCACTGGATAACGCCGATCCTTGTCGAAGGCCATGTCAGAAATTTTTGGGCCAAGGCAAGATTGGCGACGTTTATATTCACTAACATGCAAAAGTTTTGCGACTTTCTGCACTAAAGTTTTGTCGAAATTTTTAGCGATTTCTGTGATTGATTTTTTCTCTTCGATCAAAGCGAAAAGAATCTTGTCCAGTATTTCGTAATCAGGCAGCGAGTCGCTATCCTTCTGGTTTGGACGCAATTCTGCAGTTGGCGCTTTGGTTAAAATATTTTGCGGAATCACATCTTTTTTTAAGTTGGCCAATTCGTAAACTTGTGTTTTATAGAGATCTTTTAGTGGATTAAATGCCCCGCACATATCGCCGTAGAGTGTTGCATAACCAGTTGCGAGCTCAGATTTATTTCCTGTTGAAAGCAAAAGCGCGCCAGAATTATTCGAGAGCGCCATCAAAATATTTCCGCGAATTCGCGACTGTAAATTTTCCTCGGTGAGTTCGCTCACATTTTTCAGGGTAAATTTTGCCGCCTCAAACATTGGCTCAATTGAAATTACTTCCAATTTTACGCCCAAATTTTCTGCGCATTTTTTTGCATCATTCATCGACTCATCAGAAGAATAGCGACTGGGCAAGGCGTAGAGCGAAACATTATTTTTGCCTAAGGCATCGACCGCCATTGCAGCAACTAGCGCCGAATCAATTCCACCAGACATTCCAAGCAGAACTTTTTCGAAGCTATTTTTTTGAATGTAGTCACGAAGTCCTAAAACACAGGCTTTGTAGTTGCGCTCAATTATTGTGCTTAGAGCTTCTTGTTTTGTGCTCGTAGAAATTTCGCCGGATTTTGTAACTTCGATTAGCGCAGAATCTTCGGAAAATTCTTTCATTTGTAGAATGATTTCTCCTTTTGAATTCATTGCGAAAGAAGAGCCGTCAAATACCAGAGAATCCTGGCCACCAATCTGATTAACATAGATCAAATTTCGACCTAAATTCTTTGCTGTACATTCGCGATATTCATGTTTTTTACTCGAGTAAGGTGAGGCATTAAGTACAATCGCCGCATCGAAAATTTGTTCGCGCAGTAAAAATAAATTTCGCGAATCCCACAAATCTTCGCAGATCAAAACTGCTAAAGTTAAGCCGCGAAATTCAATCGAAGATAAAAACTGCGAAGGCGCGAAATATCTGGCCTCATCAAATACTTCGAAATTCGGTAAAGTTTTTTTGTGAATCACTTTCTTTACTTCGCCTTGTTCAATCAGCAAAGCTGCATTGCGAATAACTTCTTTTTTTCTTTCGAGATCAATGACCGGAGAGCCGAGCAAAATCGCGCATTTATGGGTTTTTGTCTCTCTTACGATTTCCAAAATTCTTTCCTGACACTCAATCACAAAATCTTTTTTCTGCCAAAGATCTTCGCAAGGATATCCACAAATTGTCATTTCTGGAAACACCGCAAGATCGCACCCAGATTGATTCGCGCATTTAAACTCCTGAAGAATTTTTTGCATGTTGCCATCCAAATCGCCAACGATCGGATTAATTTGTGCGAGGTAAATTTTTAGTTTTGCAGTCATTGGGGCGTTAAAAATTAATAATTTTTTTCACAAAACGGCTAAGCCTAAAAACTCCAATGCAAAGTTTTTACTTGTGAAAATTCTAGGATTCCGAGGTGAGATCCTTCGCGGCCAAAGCCAGAATTTTTAATCCCGCCGAAGGGCGCAACTTCTGTCGCAAAGCTGCAGTCATTAACCGCAACCATTCCAAATTCTAATGCGTCGCAAATTCTCCAGATGCGTGCATTATCAGAGGTGTAAAGGTAAGAGCCGAGGCCGTAATCAGTGTCGTTAGATTTTTTAATCACCTCTTCTTCAGTTGTGAATTTCTGGATTGCGGCAACGGCGCCAAAAATTTCTTCGCGGGAGATTTGCATATCTGATGAAACCTCTGTGAGCAGGGTTGGGGCGAAGAATTGGCTTCCAAGATTTTCTATTATTTTCCCACCAATCTCACATTTCGCGCCGTTTTTGATCGCATCTTCAACGAGACGTTCGACCTTTTTTACTGCCGCAACAGAAATCATCGGACCCATGTGAGGCATGTCTTCAAGCCCATTGCCGACTTTCAGTTTTTTTATTTCCAGTAAAAGTTTTTTAACAAATTCATCGTGAATTTTTTCTTCAACAAAAATGCGATTCACGCAGGTGCATGCTTGGCCGCCATTGCGATATTTGGCGTGCATTAATCCATTGATTGCCTTGTCCAAATCAGCATCGGCAAAAACGATGAAGGGCGCTGAGCCACCTAGTTCAAGCGAGACGCGTTTTAGATCTCTCGCGCATTGTTCATTGAGTAATTTTCCAACTCGAGTTGAGCCAG
>CAIQBQ010000060.1 GCA_903870105.1 uncultured Alphaproteobacteria bacterium
GATTTACGGAATAAGGCCATCCACCTAAGGAAGATTTCGTTATTGCGAGCGTAGCGCGGCAATCCATTTGTGATTGTAGATTCCGTGCTGTGCAAGAGAGACCAATCCTCCTGGATCCCCGCCTGCGCGGGGATGACGGGACGAGTAAGTGGAAACTTCATTACCGCCTGCGCGGGGACGGGACGAGTAAGTAGCAAAGTCATCCCCGCGCAGGCGGGGATCCAGGAGATCTTAAAACAACTTTGTCGCCCTCACTCCTTCAACTTGATTAGTTAGCTCACCCGTAACCTGAGCACTCCACAGGCGCTTATATGTGCCATTCATGCGCATCAATTCTTTGTGCGTTCCATCTTCAATGATTTTGCCGCGGTCGAAAACTAAAATACGATCCATGATTTCCAGCGTCGAAAGACGATGCGCAATGACAAGCGTGGTCTTGTTATGCATCAAATTTTTTAAACTTTCTTGAATCAGATTTTCGGTGATTGAATCGAGCTGACTAGTTGCTTCATCCATAATTAAAATTGGGGCATTTTTCAAAAAAGCGCGGGCGATTGAAATACGCTGACGCTGCCCACCAGAAAGCTTAATGCCGCGCTCGCCAACCAAAGATGAATAGCCTTCGGGCATCTTCTCAATAAATTTATGTGCGTGCGCTTTTTTTGCCGCCTCAATTGCTTCCTGTCTGGTGGAGCTCTGCGCAGTATTATCTAGGCCATAAGCAATATTTTCAAATAGACTGCGATGAAATAGGGAGGGGTCTTGCGGAATCGTACCAATTGCGCGATGAAGCGAGTAGAGAGTTGCCTGAGAAATATCTTGTCCGTCTATTAAAATTCTGCCGCCATCAACGTCAAAAAGGCGCAAAATCAAATTCACAAAAGTTGATTTGCCGCTGCCGGAATGTCCGACCAAGCCAACTTTTTGTCCCGGATAAATTGTCACTGATTTTTCGGTAAAAATCGGCTGATCGCCACGGTAAGAAAATTTTACATTTTCGAAAGTGATCTCGCCTTTTGAAACTTGTAAATCATTGCTTCCGTCCTTGATTTCCAGGGGCTCATTGACGATTCCAAGCGCCTGCTCAACCGTACCCAGATCTTCCAAAAAGCTTTGCATTTGGTTAGTCGTATTCCACATGTCGTTAATGATCCAATTATTGATGGTAAAGATCATGAGGAAGTCGCCAAGAGTGACGAGATTTTTGGCGTAAAGCCAAATTAAAAGCGCGACGCAGACACTAAAATAAAGAGCGAAGGTTAAGCCGTGGAGCGTAAAAAATTTTACTAAAAAAATTCCACGACGCTCAAAAAGCCGTGAATATTTATTCTGAAAAGTAGCGATGCGTTTGCTCTCGAAGTCAGAATTGGCAAAGAGTTTGACGTTATTAATATTACTCAGCGAATCGACAATATTTCCCATGATTCGTGTTTGCTGAGCGGCAATACCAAGCGACATTCTGTTGGTTAATTTTGCGGCGCGAATGGCCATAAAAATAAATAAACCAGCCCAGATGATCAGGCCAAAAGCAAAATACTTATGCACCGTAAACAAAGTAAAAAACGCCACGATTACACAAAGCCCAACTTTAATGAAACCATAAATAATAACATTGAGCAGCTTGGGAGTTATGTTGAAGAGGTCGCGAATTTTACTCGACAGCGCGCCAGAAAAATTATTTTGAAAAAAACTATGTGAATGACCCATCACGTAACTCATCGATTCCGAGATGATTTTTTTCTTAATTAATGGCGTAACTTTCGCCCAGCTATAATCGCAAATGCGCAGAACCAATCCCGGCAGAATTGTTAAAATAACCAGCAATAGCGCCGTTGGCCAGACTTCTAAAATTATTTGATCGCGCGGGGTGGTGGAAAGTTTATCGACTAAAACTTTTGAAACATACGGCCAGAGCGAAATGTCGATCGCGCCGTAAATGATTACAAAAAAGTGAAGCCCAAGATAGAATTTGAAAGGCTTGACCGAGTTGAAGAGAAATGAAAGCGCGGCGCGGTTTTTGATCATTTAGAAGAGTAGTGAATGATGAGTTCTTAGAAATAATAAACTTTCGCTGGTTGAGCTAAGTCGAAACCAAGAAAAGATGCGTAAAACTTTCGCTGGTTGAGCGTAGTCGAAACCTAGAAAGTTCGGCGCAAATCTTTTCTTGGTTTCGACTTCGCTCAACCGGCGAAAAGAGGGACCTAAGAGATGGTTAATTAGAGAGTCGCGCTAAAATTTCTTCGCGCGAGATTAAGCAGTTTTTGGTCATTATTATTTGAGATATTTTTCAGTTCGTCATTCCCGCGAAGGCGGGGATCCAGAAAAAGTCCCGCGCGCTGCGAGCCCTCCTGGATCCTCGCCTTCGCTTGGATGACGGGGAGAGAGTGTGATAAATTAGTTTAAGAGTCTGGAAATAATCTCGTTGCGCGAGATTAAATTTACCAAATTTTTTAATTCCGGACCATGCTCTTTGCCGCTCAGAGCTAAGCGAATTGGCATGAATAATTCTTTTCCTTTGCGTGAAGAATTTTGTTTGATTTCGGTGAGCCAGAGATTCCAGCAATTTTCGTCGGTGGTGTTCGAGGGCAGAAGAGACGAGGCTTGGCGCAAGAATTCTTTGTCTTCTTCTTTATTGGCAAAACGAAATTCTTCTTCACAAATCGCCACCCACTCTTTGATTTCGTGAAGAAAATTAATATTGGCCTTTAGAGCGCTCCAAAGTTTTTCTGAGATTTTTTCGGAAACTTTCCCTTTGGCCGTAACGTAGCTAAAATCAGCGATCTGCAGAAATTTCTGATTGATGTTGGCAAGTTCGGCAATGTCGTAATTCGTTGCCGATTTTGAAAATTTACTGAAAGAAAAATTACTCTCCAAATCAGTAAAATTTTTGTGAATTTGTAATGAGCCAGAAGTTCCAATTTGCGAAAGCAAATTGATTACCGCCATTGGCTCATAGCCTTCGGCACGTAAAGTTTTTACGTCAAATCCACCATCGCGTTTAGAAATTTTTCCAGCCGACGCTTGAACCAGGGCAAGATGTGCGAAGTCTGGAACCTTGGCGCCACTGTTTTCCAATAGTGCCTCAAAGATCTGAATCTGAATTGCAGTGTTGGTGATGTGGTCTTCGCCACGAATAATATCGGTAACGCCAAACTCAATATCGTCAACGACTGAACAAAAAGTGTAAGTTGGCATTCCCCCACCCGATTTATTGTCTGCGCGCACTAAAACGGGGTCAGAAAAATGCAGACCTTCGTAAGCAATTCGACCCTTAATT
Organism: uncultured Alphaproteobacteria bacterium; assembly: GCA_903870105.1. Lineage (GTDB taxonomy): Bacteria > Pseudomonadota > Alphaproteobacteria > Rickettsiales > UBA1997 > UBA2645. The sequence continues at coordinate 3,278 of CAIQBQ010000060.1, forward strand.
TTGTCTTCCCATGCCGTAGTTTTATTCTCGAGCAGAAAGCGGTAGTGTGGCTTTATTCCTTGTTCACGAAAAATATTTTTTTGCTCTTCATTTAATTTTAGAGCACCACGGTTATAGATAGGAGTATGCCCCGAAGCGATTTGAGCTTTTCTTTGCAGGCTTAATTCTTCCGGAGTTTCAAAACATTCGTAGAGTCGGCCATTGGCAATTAATTTATTTTTTGCCTCTTCATATTTTTCTAAACGATCAGATTGTTTGCTTAGTCCATCATGTGTGAGACCAAGCCACTCCATGTCGCGCAGGATTTGTTCGCGATATTCATCGCGTACGCGTTCAGCATCAGTGTCGTCTAAGCGGAGAAAAAATTTTCCTCCGGTTTTTTTTGCGTAAAGAAAATTAATGATTGCGGCACGAATATTTCCAACGTGTAAAAAGCCGGTAGGAGAAGGTGCGAAGCGGCAAATTGTAGTCATTTTAAATAATTTTATTTGGTAAGTCGTTAGGTAACAAAAAATTACCGCCGCAATATTGGCAGATTTTTTTAGGCTGCTTACGGCGCCAAATTGAATAAAAAATTCCAGGGAAAAGAAGAGCCCACCATAACAAAGACTCAACAAATGAGCTGCCTCGTTTGCCTTTACGAAAAGTGGTGAAGCCTTTGCAATCGCCACAAATTAATTTTTCAGTTTCCATTATTTTTTACCAAAAAAGACCCGCGTGTTGCAAAGAAAATCATGCAAAGAAATTTTTTCTTTGGTGAAAATTACAATGATGAAGCCGAGCCCGAGAGTTACAGAAGTTATCATTGAAGCGAATGCACGAGCGGCAGCATGTGACCTGCTTAATTTTGAACCATCTAGATTTCCAACGTAAATTCCCATTATTCTTTTACCGATTGTTGCCTGTTTATTGCTGGCAAGAAAGTAAGTTATGTAGGCTACACTGAGGACGTAACCTATTAAATCGACGAGGCGTAAATTACCGCTAGCACTGAAAGAGTAGCTGTACCAATTCTCGCCGGCACTTATTGTTTCATAGCTGCTGCCGCTGAGAAAATAAGCGATTAAAGCGCCAAGTGGAATGAGTAAAGCCAGATCGAGAAGGCCAGCAAAAAGACGAACCCAAAAGCCGGCGTAAAATTTTTCGTTGATCATTTGAAAATTTATTTTGTTGCGCCTTTTACTCATCGCCCCATTCCCGCAAGGACATTTTCGCAAAGCTATTCAAGCAAAGGCAGGAATACCAAGAAAGACTTATAAAACTTTCGCCGGTTGAGCAAAGTCGAAACCTAGAAAGTTCGGCGCAAATCTTTTCTTGGTTTCGACTGCGCTCAACCAGCGAAAAGGTTAATCCGTTGAAGATGAAAAAAGATTAACCCTGCAACAAGATTAGCGCGTTGAGCTTTTCTAAATTCACTTTTTTAAAAAGTTAAATCCCTACCAAATTCACTTTTTTAAAAAGCTAAGTCCCCGCCAATACTGGCTAGAATGTAATTTTGC